>JAJYVN010000164.1 GCA_021791995.1 Bacillota bacterium | reverse complement strand
TCGTACCCTGCGAAACGTCCCCCCGGTCCTACCGTAAAGGCGGGCTCCTGTAGCGGTGCCGCCTCAATGGCCGCCACTGCAGCAAGTTCTTCCAGGCCCTCTTCCGTCGTCACCCGACATGCCAGGGAGCGGACCTCCCCTAGACCCCACGGCGTCGCGCTTCCCTGCAAAAGCAGTTTCTGCTGCAGCATCCACCCTCTATCGACCGCCCGCAACTGCAAGCTCGCGGTGCCCTCTGGTGCACCAAGAATCCAGCCGATCATCCCTCCAGGCCCGCTGGCGCCAAGCCAACCGCCTGCGGGCGGCGTTGCGAGTTCCAGGCTTTCCCCGTCCACCAGGACGCCGGATCGGCCTTCGGTGTGCCAGCGTGTGCAGGCGCCAGAATCCAGGTGCCAGAGCACCGCCACTTCCGCCACTTCGACGGGAGCTGTTGGGTGCAGCCGAATCTCGACGTAGAGCCGATCTGGATAGGCGTGAAAGACGATTTCGCCCAACAGCGGCAGAACGTCTCCGCTTTCGGACGTCGGGGTCAGGTCGAAGACATGAACGTCATAATAGTGCGGGCCGTGGCGGAAGATGTTGATGCGAGCCGGCCGGGTAGCGACGGCGGTCTGGTACCATACGCCGTCCACACGTTGCAAAACGAGGTTGAGCGAAGGGCGATCCGAGTCCAGTGCCGACCGGCCATCTGCTTGGGCCAGCCTGCGCAGTCCCGCCCCAGGACCACGAAGCAGAAACTCCAGCACGTATGCCGCCGCCACAATGCGGAATCGGTCCCGACGATGGTCGGTGTATTGCACCTCCAACGTCTTCTGACGACACAGCTCCGGGTGGTCGAGGATATACGCATTGAGCGTGGGATCCATTCGAGCACCAACTCCCGGGCACCTGGTCCAGCAGCGTACCCTCTTCCCCTGCCGGCGGCCAACTTCCTTCAACGACGACGGCACCGCACCATGGGCCTTGTCCCCATGTCACTCAGCGACCACGCGGTCCAGCACGTGCCCGTTGCCGACCCGTAAACATGCCGTCCGGGCGGCGTCCGCGATGCAGCGATCTCCGCGGTGGAGGGCCAAAAGGAACGAGAGGAGCATAGAGTGTGCGACGGCGGAACAAGCCCCGCCGTCGCACACGGGAACAAGGGAAACCGACCATTGCGCACGCGGCACTATCCACCCGCCGACAGCACGGAAGCGTCAGAACTCCAGGAAGGCGTGGCGGTTTCCCCCGAAGCCTCTTCGAGTGTTTTTTGCTTCGGCTCCGGCAGTGCTACGAGGGTGAGGAGCACTCCGAGGAGGGAGGCACCGGCAAGGATGCCCATGGTTGCCGGAAGGTGCAGATCCGCCACCAACAGCGGCATGAGAAAGGCTCCGAGAAATCCGCCCGTCTTGCCTCCCGCCGCGGAAATGCCGTCCCCCATCCCCCGAACCTCCACGGGAAAGATCTCCGCCGGATAGACAAACGTCGTCTGGTTCGGTCCGAATTCGATGAAGAAGTAACTGATCCCGTAGACCGCAAGAAATAGGAACGGCAACTTCACGATGCCTGGCACAAGGAAGATCAACCCATAAGCCGCCGCCATCACGGCGAAGCCCTGCCACTGGATGCGGCGCCTCCCGATGCGATCCATCAAGGCGACCGCGACCCAATACCCAGGAACCGCAGCAATCAGGAAAATGCCAGCGGAAATCAATGTCGTTTCAAGGAGGGGCGCCTTGGGCAGAAGTGCCTTGAGGATGATGGACGAGGAAACGCTGTTCCCGTAAAAGGCGACATCCATCAAAAACCAGCTCCCGGCAGTGCCAATCAAGCGCAACAGGTACGGGGCCTGCAAAAGACTCCGGCGCGACGTCTGCACCGTGCCAACGTGCGTCTCCACTGTTTCGCCAGTCAGGTCCTGCACCGTGGCAGCGGTTTGGTCCACATCGCCGCGCACGCCAAGGGTAAAGCGCGGCGTTTCTTTGATCTTGCGCCGCAGATAGATAACAGAGGCAGCCGGAATCGCACCAAGCCCCAACATCAAGCGCCAAGCCAAGTCATGTGGCATGCCCGATGCCAAGAGAATCGCCGCAACCGCCGGTCCGGCCAACAGTCCGAAGCCCTGCATCGCAAAGACCGTGCCAATCATCCGCCCGCGATCCTTGCGGTTGGCATACTCGCTTGTGATCACCGCCGAGGTTGCATAGTCTCCACCAACGGCAAACCCGACCACAGCGCGCAGGATGATCAACTGCAAAACATTGCCTGAGAAGGCGGACACAATCGCGCCGAGGGTGAGGATCACCACCTCAACCCCATACATCGTCTTGCGTCCCAACAAGTCCATCAAGCGGCCAAAGACGAGAGCACCCAACACCGAGGCCAAGAGCGACGTGCTGTTTAGCCACATGAGCTGTCCGGTGGTCAAATGCCAGATCGGGGTGAGAATGGCCGTGACGGTACCGATGATGAAGAGGTCATACGCATCGGTGAAAAATCCCATGCCGGCGGTGAGGACGGTTCGCCAGTGAAACTGAGACAGTTTTGCGTCGTCCAGGGGTCTGTAGAAAGCCTTCTGGTCGACCGCTTGATTCGACACCCTGCTTCCTCCCTCATGCTCTTGCGCTATCTGGACCGTTCGCTCAGGCGCGTTGCGGAAGACATCCAAACCAGCCTTGCCCGACCCGAGCCACAAGACTCTCCTTGCGGGAGAAACCCCACTCGGCCGCCCGATGGCGTTGGGATGGAAACACGAGTGGTTTGGTCCCACGCACCCTGTCTTGCATCGGTCGACGCCACCACGGGTGGGTTCGCCTCCTTTCGCCCCGTATCGTACGCAGCCCATCCCTTGGCCGCGGTGAACCTGGCGTGAAGGTTTGGTGAAGCCTCCGGGAATGCGAGTGGATGGACCCGTATCAGAGTGGCGCAGGCCACGGTGCCGATCGGAGTCCCTTCGACGGAGAGCACACGGGCGGTATGAGCAGGAAGACAATCGCGCAGCATCCGCGAACGTAGCTGATGGTGGTCAGAGAATATAGCGACGGAGGTCGCGATCTTCCACCAACGGTCCGAGGGTACGCTCCACGAACGCAGCATCCACGAGGACCTCCCCCTGGGCGTCCTCCGGTGCATTGAAGGCCACATCATCCAAGAGTTTCTCCATGACCGTCGCCAAACGACGGGCCCCGATGTTTTCCGTCGCGTCGTTGACCTCCTGCGCCATCCGCGCGACGGCATCCAGGCCGTCCTCCGAAAACGACAGCCGAACCCCATCGGTGGCCAACAACTCGACATACTGCCGTACCAGCGCATTCTCTGGTTCCACCAGAATCCGGCGCAGATCCGCCTGCGTCAGCGGCTGCAACTCGACACGGACGGGGAAACGCCCCTGCAACTCCGGAATCAGATCCGTCGGCTTACTAACATGAAAGGCTCCTGCCGCGATGAAGAGGATGTGGTCTGTCTTCATCGGACCATACTTGGTCGTGACGGTGCAGCCTTCGACCAACGGCAGAATATCGCGTTGCACACCTTCGCGCGAAACGTCTGGACCGGAGCCACCACTCTTGGCGGCGACCTTGTCGATCTCGTCAATAAACACGACACCATCCTGCTCCGCCCGACGGCGGGCCTCTTCCACCACCTGCTCCTGATCCACCAGCTTCTGCGTCTCCTCCGCGATCAGTACCTGGCGCGCCTCGGCGACCGACATCCGCTTGGTCCGCATCCGACGCGGCAGCATGCCGGAAAGCGCTTCGCCGAGACCGCTGGTCAGCGGATCATCCCCGGGACCACCTGTGACGCCGGGGAGAAAGAACGGCAGGGATTCGGCCACCTCCACCTCCACCATCTCGCCCTCCAACTCACCCGCCAGAAGCTCTTGGCGCAGGGCCGAGCGGTGCGCCCGCCGGTCGCTGGACTCGGGTGCACTCGGCGGAGGAGCACTCGGACCACCCGTCCAGGAGCCGAAAATCGCCTCAAGGGGATTACTGCTCCGCCGCTCGGGCGAGGGAGGATCGATCAAAAGGTCCAGCAGCCGTTCCTCCGCCCGCTCGGCCGCACGCCCTGCCACGGCCCGCCCGCGTTCCTCGCGCACCGTCTGGACAGCTGCCTCCATCAGCTCCCGCACCATGGAGTCCACGTCGCGACCGACGTAGCCCACCTCTGTGAACTTCGTGGCCTCCACCTTCACGAACGGGGCATGCACGAGATGGGCCATGCGTCGGGCCACCTCGGTCTTCCCGACCCCTGTCGGCCCGATCAGGAGAATGTTTTTGGGCGTCACCTCGTTCTGCAAAAGATCTGGAAGTGCCCGGCGCCGATACCGGTTGCGCAGTGCAATCGCCACGGCACGCTTCGCCGCCGTCTGCCCGACGATGTATTTATCGAGCTCCTCGACGATGCGGCGGGGCGTCAACTCCGCCATCGGCTGCCTATCACTGGCCAACACGGCGTTCCTCCTCGATCGCGTTTAGAGCTCCTCGACGGAAATCTCATGGTTGGTATAGATGCAGATATCGGCAGCAATCTCAAGCGCGCGGTACGCCACCTCACGCGCGCTAAGGTCCGTCGCGCTGAGCAGGGCTCGAGCCGCCGCAAGGGCGTACCCGCCGCCGGAGCCAATGGCAGCCGCCTCACCATCTGGCTCCACCACATCGCCCGCGCCCGAGAGGATGAAGATGTGCTCCCGATCGGCCACCAGAAGCAGGGCCTCCAGCCGACGGAGTACGCGGTCCGCACGCCAGTCCCCCGCCAATTCCACCGCAGCACGCTCGAGGGACCCGCGCGCCTCCTCCAGTTTCGCCTCGAACTTATCGTAGAGTGCCATCGCATCGGCACCAGAGCCCGCAAAGCCCGCCAGCACCGCACCACCGTGCAGACGGCGCACTTTGCGAGCCCGCGACTTCAGGACGATGTGCTGTCCCTCATTGGTCACCTGACCGTCCCCAGCAATGGCGACATGCCCCGAGCGGCGGACGGCCACAATCGTCGTCCCGTGAATGCGGGGTCCGTTACTCACACTACACGCTCCCTCCGGCGCGCGGATGCGCCGTCTCATACACCGTTCGCAGCCGTTCGAGTTCCAGATGCGTATAGAGCTGCGTCGTCCCGAGCCGTGCGTGGCCTAGGAGTTCCTGGACCGATCGCAGATCGGCGCCGCCTTCCAGAAGGTGCGTCGCAAAGCTGTGGCGAAACGTGTGCGGACTCACTCCGGGCAGACACCCTGCCGCTTGGGCAACGCGGCGCACGAGCGTCCGGATACTCCGGTCGGAGAGTCGGCCACCATAAGCGTTCAGGAAGAGAGCCGACCCACTCGCCGAACCGGCCAAAACGGGTCGCCCCCCGCGTAGATAAGCCACGAGCGCCTCTGCGGCCAAGTCGCCGAGCGGTACCACGCGTTCCTTACTGCCCTTCCCGAAAACGTGGACCTGCGCCGCATCCACTCCACGCTCCAAGGAAGAGGGATCGGCGAGGTTGAGTCCGGCCACCTCACTCACGCGTAGCCCTGCCCCATACAGAAGCTCCAAGATGGCCTGGTCCCGCATTCGCAAGGCAAACGCACGCGAATCCTCCGGTGCGTTTGCGGCCGACACCGCGAGGATCGCGTCAACCTCCCGCGCCTTGAGAACGCGCGGAAGACGGCGTGCCACTTTGGGACCACGAATCCCCCGGAAGGGATCCTCCCGGCAGAGCCCCTCCTGCAGGCCAAAACGGTAGAGCGAGCGAAGGGCCGAGATGCGACGCGCAATACTGCGCGCCCCGAGCCGCGTGGACTGCAGAAAGGTGACGTAGCGTCGCGCTGTCGCTCGGTCTACCTCGGCCAAACCAGCGGTGGGCTGCGCATCGTCAGCTCCCGCCCAACGAAGAAAGGCAGTGACGTCCCGGCGGTAGGCGGTGCGCGTATGGAGGGACCGTCCCTCGATCTGCAGCCGCGTTAGGAACTGTTCCAACCACGCGCCGTCCGTGTCCAAGCGAGACCCTCCTCACTCGCGATGGCGGCCACTGGCAACACCGGGCTCCAGCTTCGTCGCTTCGCCCTCCACCTCGCGGTGGTCGCACTCCGGATTCGTGCAAGCCACCCAGTGCCCACCCTGCCGACCACGCTTCCGCGTCATGGGACTGCCGCACACCGGGCATGCAGCGACCGGCTCGTCCCAGAGGACGTAATCACACTCGGGGTAGCGGCTACAACCATAAAAGGTCCTTCCCCGGCGGCTGCGGCGTGCCACGAGTTCGCCCTCCTTGCACTTCGGACAGCCAACCCCTGTTCGCTGCAGGATTGGCTTCGTCGTCTTGCATTCGGGATAGCCGCTGCAGGCAAGGAAGCGACCGAAACGACCGTGCTTGATGACCATCGGCCGCCCGCACTCCGGGCAGACCTCGTCGGTCTCCTCTTCGGGGACCTCGAGGCGTGGGATGACCGCATCAGCCGCAGAGAGGGCAGGGGCAAACTCCGCATAGAAGTCTCGCACCACCGACTCCCAACTCCGCTGCCCCTCTTCAATCTCATCCAGGCGCTGCTCCATGCCCGCGGTGAATGCAACATCCACGATGGATGGGAAGTGCTCCTTCAAGAGCTCTGTCACGAGCACACCAATCTCGGTAGGGCGAAAACGCCGCTGCTCCCGCTCGACGTAGTCACGGGATTCGATGGTCTCGATGATCGCCGCATAGGTAGAGGG
>JAJYVN010000163.1 GCA_021791995.1 Bacillota bacterium | reverse complement strand
CGCCTCCTCACCTTCTCCGATAGTCGTCAACGTGCCGCGTTCTTTGTGCCCTACCTCACTCGGGTGAGCGCAGAATCCGCTATCCGCTCGGATCTCTATGCCGCATTTCAGAGTTTGGTCGGCAGTGAGACGTCCAGCAAGGGCCTGTTCTCGCCGCTTCCAGAAGATGGGTCGGTAGACTTCGAGCGTCTCGTACGGCGATACACGGATGAAGGGCTGAAGCGACCGGTTCAAACGGTTCGCCTCTTTGACGAGAAGACGAAAGATGATGTGTATGAGGTTGACGACCTGCGTTCGTATGGTCCAGAGGCTCAAAACCGGCTGAGGGGCACCGCCGCGGTGACGCTGCTTGAGGAGGCGTGCGGTTCCCCATGGCGACAGCGGCGGATGCTGAATGCAGGGTTGGCAGCACCGGAGGTATCCGTATCGGCGGAAGAACTGCAGGCATTTCTCACCGCTTGTCCTGAGCTGGTGGCGGCAGCGGGCGCTGACGGCTATGACGGCGTACAGATTCTTCTGGGCCACCTTCTGCGGTGGTACGCAGTTACCCTCCCGGAGGGAGTCTCCCTGGCGGAACTATTCGGCGACAGTGCGCCACAAGCCGTCTATGTAGCGCTGGAGGAGTCAGATTCTCGTGGTGCGTATCGAGTGAAACGATGGAATCCATATCGCTCCACAACATCTCGTCCACAATCGGCAATCACGCAAAGCGGTTTGCTGAACGTCCTGGAACGCATGCTCGGCGTGGACCGCCACAGGGATCAGGACCTCTTGAAGAACCTCCTCGACCACTTTTGGGAAGTGGCACGGAAGATGGTGTTATGCGCCAACAGCGGCCCAGATCCCCACTACCAGTTACGGTACCAACGGATTGTACTGACCAAGCGGCGACCGTTCTGGCGGTGTCCGGTCTGTGGAAGCACCACGGTCCATCCATATCGCGGGCGATGCCTGTTGTGCGGCACGGGGGAGCTGCGTCCTCTGAGGTCGGAAGACGTTGAACCACTTCGGTCATCCCGGTATCTCCGTGACCCTGTGGCCCTTGTTGTGAGGGAACACACGGCGCAGATCACCCCGGAACAAGGCCGAAAATATCAGGACCAATTCCGTGAAGGCAAGGTTAACGTTTTGAGCAGCAGTACTACCTTCGAGCTTGGGATCGACGTCGGCCAGCTGAAAGTGGTTTTGTTGCGGAACGTTCCACCGACAGCAAGCCAGTACGTGCAACGAGCGGGCCGCGCCGGAAGACGCGCAGAGGGCGCTGCGTTCGCTGTAACGTACGCACGATCCGCACCGCATGACCAGTACCATTATCATCGACCCGAAGCCTTCGTCGAGGGGAGCATCCGACCGCCGAAGCCGGATATGCGGAATCGCGTCCTTGCGCAGCGACACGTACAATCGTACCTCCTCGGACGGTTTTTCAGGCAGGTAAGCCCTGACGAGTCATGTCTATATGCAGGCACGTTTTTGCAGCCTGGCGGATTGGCAGAGGAGGCAATCGACTGGTGGCAGAAGGAATCGAGCGTGTTAGCGCGGGAGGTCGCGGAATTTCTGCCACGCGAATGCGACTTGTCGAGCCATGGTCACGATGCGGTGATTGCGGCCTGCCGCGAGCTTGGAAAGGTGCAGATGGAGTTTCTGAAAGAGAGGATTGGGCTGTACGAGCGTGAAAAGGACGATGTCCTCCAACGTATGAATCACAGGGATCTGCCACCTAGTGAGCGCAGTGAACTCAATCAAGCAATTGTACAAATCGACAAGCTTATCCATGAGTGTAGAAACACACCATTGTTAGACCATCTGGCGGAGGCTCACTGGCTACCCGGGTACGCGTTTCCCCAGGACGTGGTGCGACTGCAGGTTCGCCAAAAGCAAGCAACCGGTGTGCGCCTTGAACGAGATCGCGAATATGGCATTTCAGAATACGCACCAGGATCGGAAGTCATTGCCGATGGCAAGGTGTTGCGGTCAAGGGCCGTGCAGCTTGGCCTGGCTGGACTTGGTGAGGTGCGGGAGTATCGGATCTGTCGTCGCTGCGGTCACATTGTCCTCGGACCTGTTGGGGCGGATGATTTGGTCGCGCCCTGCTCCTGCGGGGAGATAAACGCTGGGCGTAGCCGCCGGTTCATTGTACCGCGCGGTTTTTCGACGCTTGTGAGTGATGCCATCGGACGGCCGAACGTTGCGCGGGAGCTTCCACCCCCCAATGCAGAGGTCCGTCAGATTCGTGGTGCGGAAGAATCCGACTTTGCTCCACACCCGGAGATTCCGGAGGTCGTTTGTGGTCGAACCGAAACCGGCCAGATGTTTGTCGCCAACCCTGGACCACGCGGAAACGGTTTTCAGCTCTGCGAATCATGCGGTGCTCTGGTTCCGAAGAAGGCGAAAGTGCACGTCGCACCGTGGGGCGTTCGGTGTAGCGGTGCAACGCGCCGTCTGGACTTGGCCCATGAATTCTCTACGCATACTTTGGATCTGCGGTTTTCGGACAAGCTTGCCGTTGCCCCACCCAACATTACGGATCAGCGTTTCTGGTTCAGCCTTTGCACGGCTCTCCATGTCGGTGCATGCGAGTGCTTGAGCATTGAGCCAACGGACATTGGTGTCACCAGTCGGCCGTATGGTGCCGATCGGCTGGCGCAAGTTGTCATTTATGATCGCATTCCAGGAGGAGCGGGGTACACAGGTGCCATCTATGACAATCTTCGCAAGGTGCTTGAGGCGACCGAGAGGCGGCTGGATCAATGCCCAAATCCAAAATGTGATCGCAACGGCAGTTGCTATTCGTGTCTACGGAGCAATCGAAATCAGTATCGGTGGGATGACCTCGTGCGAGGTCCGGTTGCCGATTGGTTAGCCCACGTGATTGGCAAGGCGCAAAAAGAAGATCGTGACGCGTCTACACGGACGTCCGGCGTTCAGGTATAAACGCTGCGTTCACCGCCCGTGTTGTTGGTGAAAGGCTTGTGCTACAAACGGACGAGCAGTGGACTCCCCGGTTCCACCGCGGAAGGGGCGACAAGAGATAATGGTACTATCGCGCGAGGAGGCCGCCGCGATTGTTGAAGAGTGGACAGCAAGGCAACGCGACGGCAAAAAGCCACCACCCGGAGCCCGGCTGGAAGCAGCCGCCGAGTGTATGGGCAACCAATGGTCGGAGTTTGGCTCGTTCGACGCATGGTTCACGCGGATCCGTTCGTTGCCGGGACGTTACGCTGCAAGAGCATTGGCAGCGGCATGGATGGGGTTCGACGCCAACGATCGGCGCTCGACCATTGAATGGGTCAAGAGAGAAGCTGCCTCGAACCGGCCACAAGCGGCGATGTGGTTGGCGGGTCTTTTGGCCGACAGAGATGCAGCGTCGGCAGACACCTTTGTTTTGATTGTGGTTAATGCATTGCCCGATCCTCCCCGTCAAGAGTTTCTCAAGACACTGGATAGCGCGCTCGTTGGGTCAGGCGCATCGTCTCCTTTGGAACGCTTGGCGATGCGGCCATCCAATGCTCTGTTGCGCCTATGGCGCGCCATCGTAATGGACGGCAAGATGAAGAACGTTGTGCCGGCAATGCACGTCGGAGTTTTGGCGGTGGGTGTACGGCTGGCGTGTCAAGTTGCTGATCCAATGGCCCGCTCTACCATACTCGGGGTGATCGGTGACAAGGCCCGATCACTTCCTGTTTCGGATTGGGAGCGGCTCGTCGCGGTTGCGTCCCAGTTTCCTGAGGCCTCGGGCGTACTCACGCACGATCGGTCGATCGAACATACCGACGCCACCCCTCGTGTACAAGCGCCGGGCGAGCCCATACAAACGCGACCTTCGTCCTTAGGCGATACCCCAGACGGCAGCACGAAGGCTCGGGCTGCAAGGGAGGGGGCTTACCAGCCCCAACCTTCCCGCGGCGCCAAGCCAGCGGGTACCGGTGCCGTGACGGGCCTACCAATCACCCCATCTGCGACAACAAGCGCTGCCCCCGATCTTGCAGACGGTGAGCGCGGCAACCGACCATGGCAAGCAACGCATACGACCGCGCGCGATACTGGTCGCGCGGATCAGAACGCGTTGAATGCGCTGATGAAGCTGATTGAGGTACATGAAAGTGCACGCCACCACGTTGAGGTCCTCGATGCTAACTTGCGCCGGTCCGAGGAACAGGTACGAGAGGCTACCCAGGCACTGGCGCTTGCCCAAGAACGCTGTGTAGCGGTCGAACACCGGTTGGAAGAAGTTCTGGGCGAGAATCGCGTTCTCGCAAGCCGTGTATCCGATCTTGAGGCGGAAGTTACGTCTCTGCAAGGGTTTGGGGAGCGCCGTTTCCGCGCGGGCCAAGAGCAGTTGGCGGCTAAGCTTGCTCGGGACCTTAGTTTGCACTTCGAGCATCTTCGGCGGTTTTCCGCGGCGGGCGAGCGAACCGATGGCGAGCAGCACCTGATCCAATTGATCCATGGCATGGCCCGTGACATGGAGACACACGGGGTGAATGTGCCTTGGCAATGAGTGGGGTAGCGGCTGGGATCGATTTTGGCACGACGCGTAGTGCTCTGACCATTCGCCGTGCCGGCTCTGTGGTGCATGTTGGTACGGGGGATGGTCAACCAATGCCGTCAGTGGTAGCGGTCAACCGTCTCACCGGCGAGTGCCAGGTGGGTGAGGAAGCGGCAAATCGAATGGAGCAATTACGGGACACCCATCTCATTGTCCGATCGGTCAAGTCGCACCTGGCTGAGGGAGCACATTGGGAGGCCTCGAATAAGCTCTGGACTGCGCAAGACATCGCCGGATGCATTTTTGATGCGTTACGTGAACGGGCCGAGAACCAGGCCGGTCCCCTACCGGAAAGCCTTCCGACTGTCGTTACCACCCCGGTCGGGTATTCCGCAGCAGGACGTCGTGCGCTCCGCGCTGCTGCTTCAGCTGCCGGCTTCTCGATTGAAGCGTTTGTCCCTGAGTCCACCGCTGCCCTGTTCCCGCTTCAAGGACGCTTGCATGCGCACCGCTTTGTTGTCGTCGTTGATTGGGGCGGCGGCACCCTGGACGTTTCTGTGGTTGAACAGGAGCGGCGGTCTTTGATCGAACGGGCAACGCAGTGTCTTTCGACCGGAGGGGACGCCATTGATGCTATTGTGGCAGAGTGGACCATGAACAAGCTCGGTCGTGATTGGTCCGCATTGTCGGCGGCGGACCAAGACTACATCCTGTGCGTTGCAGAGCGAGCAAAGCGACAGTTATCGGCCGCACCCGAAACACGGCTCGCCTTCACGATCGGATCGGAGCATGGAACGTTCGTTTTGACTCGGCAGCAGCTGGCGAGCCTTGTGGCCCCGCGGGTGGAGGATGCGATCCATGTCGTACGCTCGGCGATACATCTCGCCGGAATCAGTCCGGATCAGATTGGCCGTTTTGTTTTTATCGGGGGTAGTGCACGCCTGCGTAGTTTCAGGCAGGCGGTGCAGACGGATGAAACGTTCGCCGGACAAGAGGAATTTCCGAATGAACCCGACTGGTTTGTTGCAGATGGCGCAGCTTTGTTGGCTGAAACGCGTGGCCGGTATCTGGCTGCTGAGGGTGCCGGAATGCTGCTGTCTGATGGAAGCGTCCATTCACTCATCCAGCCAGGCGATGAGGTGGAAAATCTGGACCGAACCATTCGGGTCGGCCTCATAGAAGATGCTGCCACAGCGCAGATCCCCGTTGGTCGATTTCCAGCGAGCCGCGACGGTGAGAGCTGGATCGGACACCCTGAGCGGTTTCATATGGTTCACTGTCTGACCGTGCCTACAATGGGGTTCTCCGATGAGGTTATTGGTGTCCGGTTTCGCATGAGCCCGGACCTCACGTTACACATTCAGGCGGGATCGCATCAGCGCGGTGAACAATCGGATTGGGAGTGGTCGTTTCAGCCATTGGCATTGATGTATAAACTGCCAGACTAAAGGAGGAACGTCTTTCATGGAGGAGGATCTACAGAGATCAAATATTCGTATATACAGTAATGTCTTTCTGCTTCCAACTTCCATTCTCGATGAACCATTTCGCTTTCAGGTGCGCGGGCGAGTTGCCATACGGGCACTTTTGGTGCGAAAATTCGGAGGCTTTCACGATGCGGATATAGCCAATTGGGCCCGCGGTTGGGTGAACGATTGGCAACTCAAAGAGATGCGTACTGACTTGCGCTGCGTGCACTGCCGACGTATTCCTGAGGGCGTGGATTTCGTCGGGAACATATCGTTTCGGTGCTGGGATCGGCGATGCAATCCAGCAGGCAGTATCCACTCCGGGGCGCAGTCAGTGCGTACCCGGTGATGATCTAACCACTGTTGGACGAATGAGGCAGGCCCACCACCCCTGGGCATAGGTCGACGGAATTTAACTAACCGCTGAGGTCCTCGTAACCGCTGAGGTCCTCGTCCCGAGTTGAGCGGATTTTGAGGCACTTGGGTACAGCTCGAAGAGGGCACCGCTTGATCCCGAAGGGTCTTCGCTCTGGACGTGGGGAAAAAGTCGAACAACCGTAGGCACAATGGGTGCCGGATACAATGCGGCATGAGTGGTGTTGCCGTTGGCTCCATGCGTGTCTTGTACTGTGACACACAATATTCTTACACGCCGTGACCACCAAGACAACGCAGGGACCCGCCCAGTACCTCCAGCTAGTGGCAAATCTCATAAATTCGGGGGTCTATGGCCCGGAATCGGCGCATTATTCCGTTAAGAAGGCGCCAGCACGAATGCGAAGTCACTCAGGAGCGTCGTCAGGACTTCGTTCAGTGTTCCTTC
>JAJYVN010000162.1 GCA_021791995.1 Bacillota bacterium | reverse complement strand
CCCAGGATCCCCATGCGCCGTCCCGACAGTTCCGTCGTGATCCGCAGTTCCCACCGCCGTGTCCTTTGTTGTTCCACAAAGGCGGGAATGTGGCGAGAGAGGGCGAGAAGCAGTGCAAAGGTATGGTCGGCCACCGAATCGGCGTGCTGGCCGCGCGCGTTAGTGAGCAGGATATGACAGCGTGCGAGTTCCTGCAGCGGCAGGGAGTTCACTCCAGAAGACCAGACGTGCACCCAGCGGAGGCGTCGCGCCAGTTGGACCTCCCCCGCGCGAATCTCTCCAAGCAACACCTCGGTTCGCGGCAGGTAGGCGTGAAACGCGGCCGTGTCGGTATAAGAAAAAACCTCCGTTGCGCGGCCACTGCTCCAGCCCACCGCCGAGATTTCCTGGCGTCCCTCAGCCGAGACATGTGGGCCAACCAGTACCGTGAGCGGGTCGGCCATCGCAGGTCAACCTCCCACTATGCGTGCGTTACCGCGACAAGCGCGGGGAACAGCCCGGTTAACCCCGCAGCGATCATCTGCACACCGATAATCGTGAGGATCAGACCCATCATGCGTGTTACCACATTGATCCCGGTCGAGCCAAGGCGCGTGGCGATCCATGTACCGTATCGGAAGAGAACGAGCGTGCTTGCGGCCACCACGAGGAAGGCGCTCAGCGTGATGGCAGTGTGCGACCAGACCGGGCGTTCAGCACTGAGCGCCATGACGGTCGCAATCGTGCCGGGGCCGGCGAGAATCGGCGTACCGAGGGGAGCGATCGCGACATCGTCCCCTGCGGAGGCGTCCGCGTCGCCGGGATGGTGCACGTTGGAGTGCTTCCCTTGAAGCAGGTTAAAGGCGATGACAAACAGCAGAACGCCCCCCGCGACACGGAAGGCGTTGAGCGTGATGCCGAAGATCGAAAAGATGAGCTGCCCCAGCAGGGCGAAGGTAACAGCGATGCCGGTCGCGGTAAGGACACTGCGGCGTGCGGTCTCGCGCCGACGCGCGGTGCTCTGCCCTTGTGTGAACGTGAGGAAGACAGGGACGTTGCCGACCGGGTTCATGATGGCGAAGATGGATGCTAGGGCGTGAAACCACAAAACGATCGCGACCGCCTCCCCGCTCGTTTGACTTGTCCACAGTATAGACAAGACGGCTGCGGCGTGCGGGAGGGTTACCTTCCTTCCGCGTAGAGGGATTCCACATCCCTAACATAGTTCTCTGTCTGCGTGTACGGCGGGACGCCACCATACTCTTTGACGGCGTACGACCCAGCGTTGTAGGCCGCGAGTGCGTCGGTCAGATTGCCGTTGAATTCATGGAGCAGTTCCAGAAGGTAGGTGATACCTCCGGTCAGGTTCTGGACCGGATCGTAGGAGTTCGTTACACCCAACTCCGCCGCTGTTCCCGGCATGAGCTGCATCAGACCCACCGCCCCGGCGGAACTCTTGGCCTTGGAGTCACCGCCGGACTCCTGGAGGACCACCGCCTCCACCAACAGCGGATCAATGCCATACTGTTGCGCGAGCGCGTTGATGTCCGACAGAACCTGCGACCAGGGGATGGAGTTGTCTTCGATCTCTTGGATCAACTTGTTAATCTCGGCGGTGAGAGACTGGAGAGACCCCTCCACGTTCACCACGACCGCGCTGGCGGCGGCCTGCGCCTGTTCCTCGTCTCGGACATAACCATTAGCCTGGATTTGCTGATTGTGCAGCGTAGTTACCTCAGCGGCAGCCTGATTCTGCAGGCTCGTCAGATGGGCCACCTCCGAAGACTGCTGCTCGGTCAGGGCGTTCACCTGATCCTGTGCATTTTGTGCCTTCTGCAAGAGTTGATTGGTCATGACCCACACCTGCTGGAGCATATCGAGCCGCGTTAAGAAGTCGGAAAAGCTGGTTGCTCCAAAGACAACCGAGAGCACCGACACCGAAAAGCCATTTTCATCGACCATGACCAAGGCGCTGTTCGCTTGCTGCTGATCATTCTGTACCACGACCTTCGCTGCGGCCAACTGCGTCTCGAGCGTGGCCAATTGTCCCTTCGCGGCGGCGACCTCTGTATCGAGTGTCTGCAGTCGCTGCGCTGAGGCGTTCAATTCGGCATTGACCACTGCGAGCTCGTGTTGCGCGGCACCGTACGCGTTGACGGCCGCGGTGTATTGCTTCTGCGCGGCCGCGAGTTTCGCTTCCGTCGCTTTTTGTTCGCTTTGCAGCGTTGTGAGTCTACCACTGGTGCTCGTGCTACTCGCCGCAGCCATTGGGACAAGTCCGAAAACCGTGGTGCAGAGAACGGCGATCGCGATCCGGCGGAAGTTCCTCATCATGGCCCTCCATGTGCTATCTCACATTGAGAACTCCGGTTCGAGCCCGTTCGACGGCATCCATGGTCTTTCCTGCTCCATTCGGCGGAATTTGTCCGAAAATTATTGTGTGAGGCTCCGTGCTATACTGCACGCTGTGGAAGAAGCAGTTGTGCAAACGTTCCAGTCGGTACCGGAGACCTTTCATGGCCTCCATCTCGATCTCTTCCAGCGCCAGGCGATGGCCGGAATCAACGCGAGCCACAGTGTTCTCGTGGCTGCGCCAACCGGTACGGGCAAGACGCTCATTGCCGATTATCTCGTGGAGCGCATGATCGCTTTGGGGGGACGCGTGGTCTATACCGCGCCAATCAAAGCGCTGTCGAATCAAAAATTTGAGGACTACTGCGCCCTTTTGGGTGAGGACCGGGTCGGGATCCTGACGGGCGATGTCTCGTTCCGGCCCGATGCACCACCTTGTATCATGACCGCGGTGTTTCGGCGCAAACAGTTAGTCGCCGGGCAGGTGGCAGAAGAGCAACTCGCATGGGTGATCTTCGACGAGATCCACTACATCGCATCAGACCGGGGTATTGCTTGGGAGGAGAGCCTGATCCTGCTGCCGCCCTCGGTGCATGTGCTCGGACTGTCCGCCACGGTCAGTAACCTGGATGCCTTGGCCTCCTGGATGGAGGAAACCTCCGGATCCCCAGTGGTCCGTGTGCGGGAGAACGAGCGCGCCGTGCCGCTCCATGTTTGCTATGTCACACCCGACGGCCTCCTCCCATATACCAAGGTGCGTCAGGCGCAGCGCTCCTTGCGCTGGGAATCGCGGCAGTGCGACCACTTGGACATCGTGGAGGCGATGGTGGAGGAGGGCGCACTGCCAGCGCTCTTCTTTGTCTTTTCACGTGCGGGTACGGAGGAGCGGGCACGGAAGGCGGCGCGCCGGTATCACTTTCTTGGCCCCGGGGAGTTGCGGGCGTTGGAGGCGGCTCTGGCCGAGATGGAGGGGCGCTTTGGCGGCAACCGAGACATGCATCGAGTCCTAGGCGAATGTTTGCGGAGCGGGATCGCCTTTCATCACGCGGGTCTTTTGCCGGTGACCAAACACATCGTGGAGACGCTGTACGGGCAGGGTCTGATCAAGCTTTTGTATTGCACCGAGACCTTTGCCGTAGGGGTGAACTACCCGGTGCGCTCGGTGGCGATGGAGAGTGCACGCAAGTTTGATGGAAGCTCCTTTCGGCCCTTGACGGTGCAGGAGTTCCAGCAGATGACGGGTCGTGCCGGCCGCAGGGGCAAGGATGCCGCCGGATATGCCTTTATCGGCGTCGATGGTCGCGAGCACGACCCGTTGCCCAACTATCCGGCGCTCCCGCTGGAACCGGTCGAGAGCCGGTTCTTTGTGACCGAGAGCACGGCGCTTAACCTTCTCGATACCTTTGGTCGCGACCGGGCCCTGGATGTTTTGGCGCGCAACTTTCGGGAGTATCAGCGACGGCAGCGGCGTGCGATGCAGGCCAACCGGCTGAGGGCTCTCGTGGCCGAACGGGATGCTCTCTGGCAGGAGGGTTGCCCTAACCTGGGCACTGCGGCCTGCCCCCTGGAACGGGTTCACCTCTTGCGGTTGGAAGCAGAGTATCGGAGCCGGCGCCGACATCGCCGGCACAGGCAGGCCCGGTTGAAGGTGGATGCCTACCTCGCGGAACTACGGGAAAAGCTGCAGACGCCCGCGCACTGTCCCAAGACCCCGGATCCCTGTCGACGGCTGATCGCTCCGTTCGCGCAGGTCCACCGGAAAATCGTGACGCTTGAACAGACGATGGAGCAGACGGATGCGTTGGAAAACTACCGCGACGAGATGGAGCACACCCTTGGGCTCCTGGAGCGGCTGGGCTATGTCGAGGGAGGGCGGCTCTTGCCGCGGGGCCAGGTGGCGCGCAACATTTACGTGATGCCACTACTGCTGACCGAGTTGGTCTTTGAGGGGTTCTTCCACGCGGAGCCGGAGGAGGTTATCAACGCGGTGTTGGCGAGCGTGGACTATGACGCGCGTCGGGATGACGCCTGCCACGGCTTGCCCCATGTCGGTGCTGTGCAGACCGTCAAGCGCATTGGGCGACGGCTTTTGGACGTTGGCGCTACCATCCGGTTTGACCCCACGATTTCGCCGCTTGTCGCTGCCTGGAGCCGAGGAATGAGCCTGTCGGACTTGATGCAGCACACATCGGTTCAGGATGGTGATTTTATCAGCGCTGTTCGCCGGACCATCGATCTGCTGCGTCAACTCAAACACGCGGTGCGCGATGACCCTGGCCTGGTTGCGAAGTTGAACCGCTGTACGAAGCTGATCGACCGAGACGAGGCGCGCGTCATGCTTTGATGCGCCGAGCGAGGCTCGGTAGCCTGGCATCGTTCGGCGTTGTGACGCGGTGGAGCATCGATGATCACAGATCATACAGTTCGTTGAACTTAACGCGAAGGCGGCGGAGGTAGGGCTCGGGGGTCAGTGGTCCTCCGCTGACGCGCTGCACCAGTTCCTCCGTGGTGTCCCATCCGCCACGGCTGTGTATTGCGTGGCGCAAGAATTGCAGGAGCGGTCGGAAGTCGCCTTCCGTGATCTGCCGGTCCAGGTTTCCCAGCTCGGATTCGGCTGCCTCCATCCATATGCCTGTGAGGATGTTGCCGAGGGAGTATGAAGGGAAGGCAGCGAAACCGCCACCGGACCAGTGCACGTCCTGTAGCACCCCTTCGTGGTCGTTGCTTGGCCGTAGCCCGAGGTAGCGGACGGATGCGTCGTTCCACGCCTCAGGCAGATCGGAGACGGGCAGATCCCCCGAGAGCAGGGCTAACTCCAGTTCGAACCGCAGGCTGATATGCAGGTGGTAGGTCACTTCGTCCGCCTCGACTCGAATCAACGATCGATGGACACGATTGCAGGCACGCCAAAGGTCTTCCGCGCTGGCGTTCCGAAACGTCCCGCTGCAGCGCGCCAGTTGCGGCTGAAAGTATTTCCAGAATGGCAGACTGCGCCCGACGCAATTCTCCCAAAGACGAGACTGTGATTCGTGGAGGCTCAGGGAGGGCACCTGAGCCAGGGGCGTGCGCCGATAGGCATCGGGGATGCCCTGCTCATAAAGGGCGTGTCCACACTCGTGTAGCGTTGCGAAAAAGCCGCTGGCAAAGTCGTCTGCGGACAGGCGCGTGGTCATCCGAACGTCACCGGGCGCAAAGGAGGTCATGAAGGGGTGGGTGGAGCGATCCTGGCGGCCGTCCCTCCAACGAAAGCCGAACGCAGTCACTGCCCACCGCCCGGCCTCTAGCTGCTCCGACTCCGGGACGGTCCGATGGAAGAGGGGGCGCCCAGGCTGTGGTCGGTCGGTGATGCTCTGTAAAAGTGGCTGCAGTCCCCGGTCTACCTCCGCGAACAGGGCCCGCAACTGGCTTGTCCGGAGCCCTGGCTCCTGGTCACCCAACAGGGCGTCGTACCGTTCGCCCTGGTGACCAAGGGCATCAGCGCGCTCTCGAGCAAGATCGATGAGCCGTGCGAGGAGGGGTGCAAAGAGCGTGAAGCGGTCCTCGCTGCGAGCCGCCTCCCATGCGGTGTAGGCGGCGGTGGTGGTGCGAGCCATCTCGGCGATGAGGTCGGCCGGGACGCGTCGTGCGCGGTCGTGCTCCCGCCGCGCAACGCGCAGGGCGGCTTGCGTGGCGGTCTGCGGGCGATCGGGCCGCCCTTCAGAGGCTTCCGCCTGGGCGATGGCGTCCGCCATGGTTTCTGACACCAGGTGTTCATGCGCGATGCGGTTGAGTGTGGCCAATTGCTCCCCACGTGCCTCGGACCCGCCTGGTGGCATATTCACCAGCTGATCCCACTCCAAGATGGCAGCTGCGTTGCGGAGGTCCGCATAGCTGGACCAGAGATTCTGGAACCGATTGAATGCGGTGGATGATTGCTCGATGTTACTCACGATGTGCGGGTCGCTCTCCGAAAAGCGCCCGCAGCCTCCTCTCGGAACCGGATGGTGCATCCGCAAGCAGTCGAAGGTGGTACGTGCATAGCACCTGCGACTACCCCTTCCACCGCCATCCGTGGGTATGGAGGGATTCGGTGCAGCACTCTTATGATATACGGGCCGCTGCCGTTCGTGGTATCAGAACGCACCGATTTCGTTCGACAAACGTTCGTCGAGATGGTGGGTCAGGCCGACCGCTCGTCCTGACTCTCCATAGGACGGCAAGCGCAGCGTTCGTCAGCCCACCTCCTCCGCGACCGAAGGCGGAAGTGAATTGATCAGTGCCATGTGGCCAGGTCTTGCGCCCATACCGACCACCAATCGTTTCCGTAGTCCATGCGCCAGGCAATCACCCCGCCGATTCCCATCTCTTTGGCGAGATCCAAACGGTAGGCGATGTCCGTCGCGTCGACGAACCACCCGACGAACGTATTGCCTCCACTGGTGTATGTGAAGGTGGACTCTTCATACTCCGAGTTGTTGGTGA
>JAJYVN010000161.1 GCA_021791995.1 Bacillota bacterium | reverse complement strand
CCCTGCCATGGTGCGTACCTTTGGTGCGGACCCGCCGATTGGGGCTTACTGGCAAGGGACGCTGTGGTTTCTCGCGCCCTCTGCGTGGTTGACCGAGGGGACGGGCATGGCCCGTCTATATGCCCAGGATGGTCCAGTTCCGCATGAGTTGACGCACCTCACCAATGACATTGTCGGCGACGGCCGGGTTCCTATTTGGCTGGACGAGGGGCTGTCGCAGTATGAGGACTGGGAGTTGAGTGGATATGTCTGGTATGTGCCGAGTCGCAACTCCTTTTCCTTACCCAAATACAGTTGGGGTCAGTTGACAGGCAACTTCTATGGGTTGCCCGACCAACCGATGGCGTTTCGCCAGGTCGTTGCGGCAACGGCAGCCATTTGCCGTGCGGGATCGGGGGTCTGTCTGAAGGTCGTGGAGCAGATTGGTCGGGGTGAAACGGCCATGACGGCCATCCGTTCGGTTTTGGGCCAGCGGGCGTTCGTCCGGTGGTACCGTGGGTTGTACTGGCAGATCGCGGGTCCGGTGTCCGGTCAAGAGGCTGGGCCGACCATCTGAGCCAGTGACCGGTCGGTGAATGGCGGGCGCTTGCCGGTGGGTGCGGTGGGAGGAGAGTCCCCGCTCGTTCCCGAAGCCGATAGGAGTGGTGTGCGAGAGGGGGGCTGCTTCTTGGGAGGCGAAGGCGATGGCGAGGCGGTTCTCATCGTGGATGATGAAAAGCACTTGGTGGATATCCTGCGACAGACCTTGGAGCGGGTCGGCTATGCTGTGACGGTTGCCTACGATGGTCTTCAGGCAACGGAGGCCATGGAGCAGACCCCCTATCAACTCATCGTCCTGGATGTCATGCTGCCTCACATGGATGGCTTTGCTGTCTGCGAGTCCCTGCGCTCGCGCAGCAATGTCCCCGTACTGATGCTGACCGCCAAGGGCACGGAAGAAGACAAGCTGCGTGGGTTTGAGGTTGGTGCGGACGATTACCTGACCAAGCCATTCAGCATGGCGGAGTTGCTGGCGCGCGTACGCGCTCTGCTTCGACGGCAGTCCAGAAGCGATGCCACGGCGGTTCTCGACAAGGGACGCATCCGGTTAGATGCTGCGCGGCGCGAGGTTCGGCGCGATGGTGAACTGGTGCCGCTGTCCGTCCGCGAGTTTGACCTACTGTACTACCTAATGCAGCGACCGGGCCAGTTAGTCGATCGTGAAACGCTCTTGGGAGAGGTGTGGGGGTATGAGTATGTGGGCGACAGTTCACGCACCGTGGACGTTACGGTGTGGCGGCTGCGGAATAAGGTCGAGGATGATCCGCAAAAGCCGGTGTATATCCTCTCGAAGCGAGGGGTCGGCTACATGTTCGCACAGACGGAGGCATAGTCCGTGGCCACGCGCCTGAGACGTTTGTCGCCCGTGCACAGCGTCCGTGGTCAGATGGTGCTGTTTTTCCTCTTGCTTACGCTCTTGGTCCTATTCCTGATGAGTGCGGGCCTGCTGGTTGGCGTTGAGCGTTCCTACACCGCGCAATACTCGGGCCTCTTGAAGCAGACAGCGACCGTTGAGGCGGATCAACTGAGCTCGGTGCTCCAGACAGCCACCGCAGACATCACCAGTGAAGAGAATGCCATCGCGGCTTCTGGTCTCACTGCCAAGGAGCTCCCCGACGGGGGCCTTGCCGGAATTGTGGTGCTCAATCCTGCCGATGACACGGTGATCGGAGCCACCAGCCCGGCGGTCCTTCTGGGAGAACCCTATCCCTGGCCCCAGCAATTCCCGCCAGCGACGGACCTCAATCGACCGGTTGCCGCATCGGTTCCCGTGCGTGGCGCGGCGGACGAAATTTGGGCCGTTGCCCCTGTGCGGGTGCGTGGCAAGTTGGCGGCGATCGTTGTTGCAGAATATCCCCTGAACCAGATTTACCTCTTGGTTAATGAGATTCGCGCGCAACTGCCGTGGTTCACCCTCGGAGCACTTTTGGTGTCCGCTCTGATCAGCTACCTCCTGGCGCTCACCTTCACAGGCCCCATCGGTGAGTTGACCCGACGGAGCAGGGCGATGGCGGCGGGCGATCTGGCCACCCGTTTGCCGGTGCACGGCCCCGACGAGGTCGGCCAGCTGGCCATTGTCCTCAACCACATGGCCCGGCGCTTGCAGGAGACGCTGCGTCAGATTCGGGCGGAGCAGGGGCGAGCGGCTGCGGTTCTGCAGAACATGACCGATGGCATCCTAGTACTGGATGCCCTTGGGCGCACCGTTTCCTGCAACCCTGCGGCGGTGGGCATGTTGCGGCTGGACCCCGCCAGCTACAGCGGTCGTGCGGTAGCTGATCTCGTCCCCCCCGCCCTTGCCAGTGTCTTGACACCTTTCCGCACGGACGAGGCTTATCCATTGTCCCAAGCCAAGAGCAATGGTTCCGGTGCCCAAACGCTGTCGATGGTCGCCTTCGCGGACCGCTGGATCCAGGTGCGCCTCACTCCCCTGGTGGATGACGGAGAGGTCCAGGGGAGTGTGGCCGTATTGTATGACGTTACCGCCCGCGAGCGTTTGGAGGCGATGCGCAAGGAGTTGGTGGCCAATGTCTCGCACGAATTGCGCACACCTATCACTACCGTCAAATTGTATGTGGAATCGCTCTTGGAATGGGGGCTCGACGACCCCCGCGATGCACGGCAGAAGCTGCACGTCGTTGCCGACGAAGTGGACCGCATGGCCCGACTGATCAATGACCTGTTAGAGCTCTCCAAGCTGGATGACCGCAAGATCGTTCGTAATCGACAGTCCGTGGATATGCGTACCCTTTGCCGGACGGTCCAAGAACGCTTCGATGAGCGTGCGCACCAAAAAGGGGTGCGTATCATCCTTGATCCATCCGCGAATCTGCCCGAGGAGCCGTTCCATGCGGAGGTCGATGCGGACCGTATCCTCCAGGTGCTGACCAACCTGGTGAGTAACTCGCTCGATTTCACGTTGCCTGGGGGGGAGATTCGCCTCGGCGTGGAGGCTTCCGCCCACGACACCCTTTCCATTGAAGTCTCCGATACGGGTGTAGGTATTCCGGCACGAGATCTTCCGCGCATTTTCGACCGCTTCTACCGGGTTGAGGGATCGCGGAGCCGCGAGCACGGAGGCAGTGGTCTCGGCCTCGCAATTGCCAAGGAGATTGTGGAGGCACACGGAGGGACGATCGACATCGAAAGTCAAGAGGGTGTTGGCACCACCATTCGTTTCACGCTTCCGCGGGAGGCGCAGCCGTGAGCATACGACGCCACCCGCTCCCGCGTTCCGGACGATGGATGGATGCCTTCACAGGTTGGACGCTCTCGGTATTGGTGCTGGGGAGCGTCGTTCTGGCGGTGCTGCTCTGGAGCGTGGCTCCGCCGTCCACCCTCTCGCAGGTGAATGAGGCCTCCTACCAGGCTCCGGACAGCGTGGCTACCACGTACGCCTCGGTTGTGCGACCGATGAGCATGGTGTTTTTGTATCCGGGGGGTGTGGTTCGGTCCGTCAACGATTACGACCAGGATGCGGCCGCCTTTGGCACTGCGTGGGATGCGGTGCAGTCGGTCCTGGAGAACCTCACCCCAGCAGAGGTCACCTCTGGTAATACGACAACATGGGATGCGTTGCAGGCGGCGATTTCCGCAGCGGACGCAACGAACCCGGGCACATCGACACAAACTGCAGGGGGCGGGGCGATCGAGGCAAACTTCGCGACGGCGTTGCCCTGGTCCGTCCTCTGGAGCCTGGCGCCTTCGCACAGCGCCTGGGACGGGAAGGTGGATCCTTTGGTCACGACACTTCTCATCGTGCCTGGCGGAACGACGCAAATCTGGTTGGGAGGTCCACAAGCGAGCGTACTCGAACTGAGCGTTGTGCTGGGTGCTGCAGGGGCAGCCCTCACCGATGTCCTCCAAGAGTCCAATGGTGTGGGGGAGCCGATGGTGCCGTTCACCTCCGACTTGGAGGGATTGCCGTGCTACGCCTGCTATGTGCCCTCCCAGTTGCCCGACCTGGCTCCGGTTAGCCTCGCGCAAGCAGGGGAGCAACTCTCCCCGAAGGATTTGGCTGCAGCCCTCTTCCCCGATCCACTGCAGGTGCAAGAGGCGACGGAAAGCGGTGCCGTCAAATATACGGACCCAGACGGCAAGGAACTCATCGTCAACAACGGGCGCGTTGACTTCACCGCGCTTGTGCCCGAAGCGTCTTCGTCGTCAGCAGAGAGCGTCAGCAAGGCCCTCCTGGGTGCATTTAACTACGTGAATGAGGGGGGCGGGTGGCCACCGGAGTCGCTTTTGAGCGAGATGCAGGAGAGCGCATCCGGGGCGACATTCGGCTTTTCCACCCAGTATCAGGGCTATCTCGTCTTAGGGGCGCCACCTCCCATTGCGGTCACAATGGTCGGTGGTACGCCCACCAGTTATCAGCGGCAGGTCCCGTCCGCGGGGCCGGTGATCGGTACCGCACAGCCGCTGCAGACAGCTACCAATGCGTTTAATTTCGCTGTTGCTCAAGTGCGATTAGGCAACTTCCCTGGGGCGCCCAAGGAGACGGTGCAGGCGGTCCTCGGGCTGTATCCCGCGTTTTTTATGAACGATGCGGTGCTGGAGCCGGTCTGGGTGGTGGAGGTTGTCGGAAGCGCGGCCGCCGGCAATGGCTTGGCCCTGGTCGATGCTTCTGGTGCTGCAGACGGAAACCTCGTGGAATTCATCTCTGAGTCATAGTGCCGGTAAAGGAGGCAGGGATGCGGTGGACTGGCAGAGGTCCAAGGCGGTGTTCATCATCCTGTTTGCCTGCTTGGACGCCCTCCTCGGGTGGCAGTGGTGGCAGTTGCGCAGCGTGGTGCATGAACCGAGTCTGACGTTCAAACCTGCAGCACTCTCGCAATCGAGTCCGGCGCCGTTACAACCGCTCGAAGTGGAGACAGATCCGCCACCGGCAGCCAGCACTCTGGTGCAGGCACCCGATTGCCCAACCTTTGTGGGGGGGTACTCCTGTACCGGTAGTGTCGCGCCCAGATTGCTGCGGGTATTGGGGTCGTTTGGAGTGGCACCCTCGGATGCGCTGGAAATTGGGGCGGATTGTTCCGCGGTCAACTCTGGACCAGCGTGTTTTTCTGTGCAGTTGGATGTTCCCCTCGACGTTCCGCTGACCGAGGCCGATGCACTCACCGCCAAGGCGGTTGCCGAGTTGCAGCCTAACGCACCAGAACTTTCCCCTCTTTTGCTCGCGGACTCGGCCGACGGGGTAGGTTGGCTCTACGTGGAGCATTACGAGTCCACGCAATATCCTATATGGAATGCTTACTGGGAACTCATGGTCTCCCCGACCGGCCTCATCGCCAAGCAGTCGCTCTGGGTTACCACGGAAGGCCTTGTCAGCAACGCGATTCAACTCGAGGGGGCCTCGGCGGCCACCGATGCGGTCGCCAATGCGCTGGGCGACTCGGCAAAAGAGGCCCAGTCGTTTCGGGCGGTATTGGGGTATTATGATCCACAGCCGGTCTACACCCCCGGATCGGTCTGGACACTTGATCCCTACTATGTCGTGGAGGTTCCCCAGACCGGCGGAGGCTTTGTGTGCTATTACGTTGTGGCGCATACGGGCCAGGTGCAGACCGCCCCGGGGACGCAGAGCCCTCTGAGCCAGGCTTGCTGAGGGGACGTGTGCGGATGGCCAGTTTGTGGATTCACGGCGGCAGGCCGTTGCGCGGCCGCGTTCGCGCAGCGGGGCGCAAAAACTCAGCCGTGGCAGTCTTGCCAGCAACGCTTTTGTCCGACGAGCCGACCCGCATCGATAATCTACCTGACATTGCGGATGTTGTCACAATGATCGACCTGATCCGGGCGGTAGGCGCATCGGTCGATGTGGTTGGCCCGGGATCCGTCGTGGTGACGCCAGGCTCGCTTCATCCGAACGCGGCCCCCAGAGAATTGGCGCAGCGCATGCGTGCTTCCTATTACCTGTTGAGTATACTGCTGGCCCGCTGCGGTGAAGCCGACGTCCCGTTTCCCGGCGGCTGTGCGATTGGGTCGCGCCCGATCGACCAGCACCTCAAAGGGTTCCGGGCGCTGGGTGCGGAGGTGGATGTTGTCGGGGGCGCCGTGCGGGCGCGTGCGGTCGCCTTGCACGGCGCGCATGTCTACCTGGATGTCACCAGCGTTGGCGCAACGATCAATCTGATGCTGCTTGCGTCGCAGGCGGAGGGCACCACCGTCATTGAGAACGCGGCCAAAGAGCCGCATGTTGTCGATGTTGCGACACTTCTGCTCGCCATGGGGGCGTCCATCGTGGGGGCAGGCACCGATATTATCAAGGTGCGTGGGCGCGAGCGGCTGCACGGGTGTCAGCACGCGATTATTCCCGATGAGATCGAGGCCGCCACGTTCATGATCGCGGCGGCTGGCACCACAGGTGAGGTGATCGTGGAAAATGTGATTCCACGGCATTTGGAGGCGGTTAGTGCAAAGTTGGTGGAAGCGGGCTGCCAGGTGGATGAGGATGGTGAAGCAGTTCGTGTGACCGCACGGGACCGGCCTTTGCCTGTTCGCCTCAAAACACAACCGTATCCCGGATTTCCGACGGATGCGCAACAGCCCATGACGAGCATGCTGACCATTGCGAACGGCACCAGCACGGTTACGGAGAATGTTTGGGAAGACCGTTTTCGCTTCACAGAGGAACTCCGTCGCATGGGCGCCGTCATCGAGGTCGACGGGCGGACCGCTACGGTGCGTGGCGTGCCACGCCTCTCGGGGACCTGTGTTCAGGCCAGCGACCTCAGGGCGGGCGCGGCGCTGGTTGTGGCCGGGCTGATTGC
>JAJYVN010000160.1 GCA_021791995.1 Bacillota bacterium | reverse complement strand
GTGCCCAACTCCGGATCCCTGGCCTGTCCGACTCATCCCCGACCCGCCCCTTCCTCGCCCCCCCTACTGTGAAAGTCCACAGCCTCTGGGACATCCCCATCGCCCCTCGATTCGGTCGGGGCACAGGGGCGGGACAACGCGGCGGCGGTGTAGTAGCCTCAGGCCACCCGGGTGCCGCCGGGGACGGAGCGTGATCACACCGTATGGACCGAGCCACCAGAGCCACCAAAGAAGAGATCATCGGTCTGTGCGCCAGCGCGCCAGAGCAAGTGGACCTGCTGCAGACGCGCGCCCGAGGACTGGAGCGACGGCTGGGCCTCACCGAGCAGCAACCGTGGCAAGCCACCGTCCAGTGACGGGTACGGCAAGCCGGCGCCCAAGAGCTTGTGCGGCAACAGCGGACGTCCGTCCGGAGGTCAGACCGGTCATCGCCTGGAGTTCCGGGATCATCCCGACCACGTCGTGGTGCATCGTCCCAGCGTCTGCCGAGGTTGCGGCAACGGCTTGATGGACGACTCCTCTGGGGAGGCCGTGGACCGTCGCCAGGTCTTCGAGTTGGTGGCAAGGGGGGAAGTCACCGAACACCAAGTCCACGAGGTCCGCTGCGCCTGCTGTGGCAAGGTCACCCGTGGAGCCTTTCCGCTGGCGGTCTCGGCGCCGACCCAGTATGGGACGGGGATGAAGGCCTTCGCCGTGTATGCCAACGAGTATCCGCTACTCTCCACCGAGCGCATCAGCGAACGGATCTACGAGCTCACGGGGCACCGCCTGAGCGAAGGGACGCTGTACAACCTCCGTGCCGACATGTCTGCAGCCCTGGAACCGTTCGTGGTGCGGACGCGCGTTTTGTTGGCCGCCGCACCCGTGGCACACTTCGACGAGTCGGGGGTCCGGGTGCAGGGCAAGCTGCAGGGGGCGCACCTTGCCAGCACCGCCACACGCACCGCATACACGATCCATCCCAACCGTGGCGAAAAGGCCATGAACGCGGCCGGCTCCTGCCCGCGTTCTCCGGGGTGGCCATCCACGACCGTTGGGGATCCTACGGGACCTTGCTGTGTGAGCACGGGCGGTGCAACGTCCATGCGAACGGCAGGCGGTGCTCGATCTCGACGGGCAACCCTGGGCAAAGGCCATGGGCGACTTCCTACTCTCAGCCGATCAGGCCGTCCGCTCCGCCGTCGCCGCGGCGCGGCCGGCTGAAACAGAGCAAGGCGCGCAATCTGGTCGAACGGCTGCAACTGCGCAAGGATGCCGCGCTCCGCTTCCTGCACGACTTCCGCGTGCCCTTCCGCAACAACCAGGCGGAACGCGACATTCGCATGGTGAAGGTGAAGATCTCCGGCACGTTCCGTAGCGCGCACGCCGCTGCCGACTTCTGCCGCATCCGTGGGTACATCTCCACCGTCAAGAAGCACGGCCTGCCGGTCCTGGACTGCCTGCGCCAAGCCTTGGAAGGCCGGCCCTTCCTGCCCCCAGTTCCTGACGCCCCTCCGTCCGCTGACCAACCCAGCGACCCCGCGTCGGCATCCCACCACGACCCTGCCCCGCTTGCCCTTCTCGCCGCCTCGCCCTGATCCGATCGTTCCGTCAGGTACGCCCGCCAGTCGAACGGACCAGCCCCCTCCCACTCCGCTGACCTGCGGATTGACACTGCGCGTGTCCCCAATTGCCGTCGCTCCTTGGTTCCCTTCTACCGGGGCCTGAGTAGCTACCCTCTTCGGAAAACTGCTCGGAGCCCTGATCGTGGATGAACGAACCATGTGAGCCCAGCCTTTTTCCCCTGGGGCTTCACTCTACCGTGATCGCTCTCTCGGCCTGTGGAAACTCCATACCGACTAGCACCAGGGCTTGTGCGCCATCCGCGGGCCGGCCAGCATTCAGGCCATCACCGATGCCCTTCCCGGCCTTGCCCGCCACGTCCGCCATCCCCTCCGAAAGAGAAAGGACCAGCGTCAGCAGGCCCGTATAGCAGCCTGCACGCTGATCCTTCGCTACGTTACAGCCTATGGCGCTTAGCCGCCACCCACCCCGTTTCACTCTTCGTCGGTCGCGATGGCGATGGCTTGGCGGCCGTCGTAGTACCCGCAATTGAGGCAGACGCGATGCGGCTGCCTGGGATGATGGCAGCGCGCACACAGCGAGATGTTGGGGCGAACCAGCTTGAAATGGGCGGCACGCTTATCGCGCCGCGACTTGGAGAACTTGTGCTTCGGATTGCCCAATACCGCACCCCCTTTGACCCCGATCAGCGAATCCCTCGGAACAGATCGGCCAACGGCGCCAGGCGCAGATCGGAGCCTCCCCGCTCACACTGGCACGGCACCACGTTGCGATCCGCACCGCAGTGCGGACATAGCCCCAGACACTCTGTGCGACACAGCACCTTGGTGGGCATCACCAATTCGACATTCTGCCAGAACCCATCATCAAGGTCGACGCCACTCCCCTGGACGACAGAACAAAATACCGCGGGATCCCCGTCTGCGGGCTCCTCCCCGTGGAGTATCCACTCCTCCTCGTATCGGAGACGCAGTGGCAACCGCACATCTGTCAGGCAGCGGTCACACGGCTGAACCAGAGGGAGGTCTGCCTCCACGGTGACCCGCACCGCACCGCCATCTCCGTACAGACGCGCCACAACTTCCGTAGCAGCATCCAGCCGTGCGTGCCTTGCGAAAAGTGGCACATCCCCCGCCAGCAAGACCCAGCGCTGGGTGTCTTCCACAGCCCCCTGACCACGAGACAGGCTTCGGAACAGGGTGACATCCGCCCACATGACAAATCACCCCGCGCAGTATACGGGCAATCAAGATACCGGTCAAACGATATCCATAACGCAGGCAGGCACGCCTGGTCGCCGAATGGGATATGGGTGGGAGGCGTTGCCCTTGGGTACGTTCGAGGACCTCGGCATACCGGTGATCCGTCCGGATCTCAAAGGATTGGTCCTCGGGCCTCGGCCGGCTGATCAAACCGGATCACCCGTCTGGGTCTATCTCAACTGCCAGCAATCCGCGGGCCACCTGTTTCTGCTCGGCATCGATCCCAGGGACGGGCGTACGGTGCAGTTTGACGCACCGGACGGCCCCGGAGCGTGGGCTTTCACCGTTGGCCCCGACGAATGCCTCTACTTCGGCACCTGGGAGCCGGCTCTCGTCCTCCGCTTCGACCCAGCACACCCCGATCAGGGCATCATAAACCTCGGTCGACCGGCGCCATCGGAGACCTATTTCTGGCAGTTCGCCCAGGGACCGGACAGCCGGATCTACGCCGGTACATACCCTTCCGCGCACCTGGTTCGGATTGATGGGGAGCAGGGCATGCTGGAGGATCTCGGCCGCCTCGACGAGGAGCAGATGTATGCGCGCTTTCTCTTAGCGGATACCGACGGGACTCTTTATGCCGGAATCGGCTACGGACGGGCCGATGTCGTGGCCATTGACGCCCCGAGCGGTCGTCATTGGGGTCTCCTGACCCCGGAACAGCGCGATGCCCACACCGTGGCCAATCTGCGCCTCGGCGCAGACGGTCATGTGTATGCCCGTCTCGGAGCGAGTTGGTGGCGTTGTGGTCGAGAGGGACTATCCCCCTCGGCTCCCCCCGAGGACCCGGCGCCCCCTCAACTCCCGGACGGCTGGAGCGTGCGCGCACGTCTGGATGGTGCAGGACACGGTGTCCTCTCCCTCTCGCGCGGCTCGGAGGAGCGCACCGTCCCGTTTGGCTATCGCGGCAGTGGGTGCCTGGTCTTTGCTGTCTCGACTGGGCCGGATGGCAAGGTCTATGGAAGTAGCTACCTACCGATGGACCTCTTCCGCTACGATCCAGACTCCGGTGTGCTTTCGGATCTCGGTAGCCCCGGCCCAGGCGGACAGATCTACTCCTTCGCCCATACCGCAGGCCTGCTGTATCTCTGCTCATACCCAGAGAGCGTGCTACGCGTCTATGACGCGAACCTGCCCTGGCATCCGGGACGGGAGCCTGGGGATAACCCGCGCCAGTGGGCTCCCGCAGGGGATGGTCACCTACGGCCAACGGCCATGTGCACCGATGGATCCGGCCGCCTCTGGATCGGTAGCTTCCCACCCTACGGGCAGTGGGGAGGCGCCCTTGCACTGTTCGACCCAAAGGCCGGCCGCTTTGCCGGCAACTGGCGGAACCTGATCCCGAACCAGGCCATTCAATCCCTATGCTTCGATCCAGTCACCCAGTGGATTTGGGGGGGCAGTAACCGGTCAGGCGGCGATGGCACCACCCCCCGCGAGACGGATGCGCATCTCTTCGCATGGGACCCCGCTGCGGAGAAGAAGACGATGGACCGGGTTCTCCCCGGCACGCAGGGCGTCGCCGCGATGGTCTCCGCCGCTGGCCTTCTGCTCCTGGTCCTTCGGCCGGGAGAATGGCTTGTGGCGATAGACCCTCCAACCGGGATCGAGTGCTGGCGCATCGCATTACCTGGAAAGGTCCATGCTCACTCCCTCTGCCTCTGGGACGACGGGTACGTGTGGGCCCTGGCCGGAGACCGCATCGTACGGATCGAACCAAGGCATGGCGCGATCGAGGAGATCGCCTCTGCGCCCACCGGCATCTCCTGCGGCATGGCCCTCACCCCGACCGCCCTGTACTTCGGGAGCGGCGCACACCTCTGGCGGTACCGGAGGTGAGGCTCTGCGCATCCAGAAACCTGGTCACCGCCTGGAGGCTGCGGACTTGTGGCGCGCCCTCCGGCAGAGCCGCATGCACAGCCGATCGGTACGGTTCCTCGTGTATGCGTAGATCGAGCACCGTCACGACCCCGCGATCCGATTCCTTGCGAATCAGTCGACCGACACCTTGGCGCAAGCGCAGTACCATGGCTGGTATGTCGACCGCCGTCAGGGGATCCTCGCCCCGCCGTGCAGCATCCTCGCGGCGCGCCGCAGTGATGGGGTCGGCAGAGGGCAGTGGCAACCATGGAATGACCACCGCAGAAAGCGCTTCCCCTGGAATATCGATGCCCTCCCACAGGGAATGGGAACACAGCACCGATGCAACACGTCGGCGGAACTGCGCCACCTGTGCATCCAAGCCCGCGTCTCCCTCCCACAGCACGGGGAACGGGGTCACAAGTCGCCCCCGTAACCATGCGGCCTCCGATGCGGACGGCAGAAGGACGAGGGCTCGTCCGCTCGTCGCCCGTAGAACAGCCACGAGGTGCCCCACCATCAACGCGTCTGGGTCCTGGCTCGTTTGGGCGGGCGGCAGCCAACAGCGCACCTGGCGCGCTAGGCGGAAGGGAACCCCCACTCGGGCCGTCCGGGGTGCATCCAACCCCAACGTCTGGGCGCTATAGGCAAACGACCCATCCACCGAGAGGGTGGCCGAGGAGAAGACCAACGGCGTGTGCGGAGGGACGACGGCATCCCATATCGGCCTGAGATCACGGGGAACAACCTCGATGGCGCCATCTGCCACCCAGGCCACCGTTTGATCCCTTCGGACAAGGTCCTGCAAGGCCCTCGTTGCCTCGTCCAACCGGAACTGATAGACGGGTGCATGATGGGAAAAGCCCGTCCCCGCCTGGAGCCCGTCTTCAATGGACATCTCATCCTGCAACACGCCCAACGTCCGCCGTAGCACATCGGCCACGGTGCACATGGTTTCGGTCGGCAGAAGCCGCTCGGGAGTCGGTGCGTCGGTTGGGGGCATTGCATCCACGACCGCACTCACCATCGCATCCAGCGCGTGCTCCGCAGCCTCACTGACGGCTAGAAGGCGAATGCGTGCCCCCTGGACGCGACAGCCCCGAATGGCTGCACGCACCTCGGCGGGCCGAAAGCGTGCCCCAGCCGCTCGTTGCGCCGCCGCGGCCACCCGGTGCCCCTCGTCGAAGACCACCCCGGAGAACGGAGGCAGGACGGGTAACTGACCAGGCGGTCGTCGTTCGGAACGAAGCGTATCGGTGAAAAAGAGGTCGTGGCTGCAGATAACGAGGTCGGGAATCCTTCGCACCTCCGCCCGTCCCTTCATCAGCCGACAGTAGCCTCGCCGCGGACAGAGATCACAGCGGCAGGCTGGATTCCAGGCGACGTGTGCCCAGAGGCGATCCGACGCCTCCGGATACTCGCTGCGAACACCGCTCGGGCTGTTGTCTGCCCACTGAAGCAGTGCTGCCTTGCCCCGAACCCGTTGGGAGTCCGAAGCGAAACGTTCGACCCGAATGTCACAGACAACATCCTCCGGTCGCTGCGCGACCCGGGCCTGGATGTCGAGATCCAACAGGCGGGAGATGGTGGCGATATCTCCCGTGGGTCCGGCCAACTGCTCCTGCAGGGCTGACGTGGCCGTTGCCACCACGACCGGGCGGCCCCGCAAGCGGCTTGTGCACACAGCGGGGAGAAGGTAGGCGAAGGTCTTGCCCGTACCGGATCCCGCTTCCGCGAGAATGCGGGCTCCCGCGGTCAGAGCAGACGCCACGCGAAAGGAGAAGTAGAGTTGCTGTTCGCGCACCTGATAGCCGCTTCGCGGCAGACGCTCTTCAAAGACCTCCCCCAGCCAGGTGGACAGGTTTTGTTCGTAGTCGCGCTCGGTCGTGAAGCGGAACGGCAAGCGGGTCCAGGATATAGACAATCGTGCGTCCCCCTTGCGTCAGGTGTGCCTTTTTGACGCAGATGCCTTAGACTAACGAGCGACTTCAAGAACGTGCCTGCGACAAGAAAGGGGTCCGTCGCGTGTTGCGCTCTTTCCTTCGCGCGAAGCTCCATCGAGCCACCGTCACACAGGCCGATCCAGACTACGAGGGCAGCATGACCATCGCCGCTGACCTTTTGGAGGCAGCGGACATCGCGCCGCTCGAGAAGGTGTTAGTTGCTAACATCACCAATGGGTACCGCCTCGAGACGTATGTCGTCGAAGGTCCGGTCGGAT
>JAJYVN010000159.1 GCA_021791995.1 Bacillota bacterium | reverse complement strand
ACCACGGCGCCTCCACCGCCCAGGTGGCCCTGAACTCGCTCGTCCACCGGCCGCGGGTTGTCGCCATCCCCAAAGCAAGCGATCTCCGCCACGTGGAGGACAATGCACAAGCGGGCACCTGGGAGCTCAACGACGAGGAGGCAGAGCGCATCGCCGCGCAGTTCCCTCCTGAGCCGCGGGCATTCCACCCGGCCCTGCCGGCGTATAACGCCTTCTACAACATCGTCTACCGAGCCATGCAGCGGAAGGCGCGCGCGCTCCCCTGATCAGATGGCCACCGGATCGGTTACCGCGGGCTCCGCAGCCGCTCCGGCGGTGACGACGCGAAAACCGTGGGCATGGCCACGTTCCACAAAATAGCGAATGTTCTCGGCGCGTGCGGCCATCCCAACGGTGCAGCGATCATAACTGCGGTCGAGCGCAATGAGGATAGCCTCGGCCAGACAGGCGGGTACCAGGCGGCAACCGTACCCCAAATCCACATGAAACGACACATCGCCGGGCAATTCCACAACCCCGCCGGGCACCACCTCCACCCCCGACACCTCGGCCACAGACGGGTCCACATCGGCAGGCCGTCCGACGTCATAGATCAGTGTGCCTTCGTGTACATGCCGCGCAAAGACCACGGCCTCGACCTGAGAGGTCGCGGTAAAGATCACGTCCGCCCGCAAGAGCTCCGCCTGATCCGTACTCGTCTCGACCGTTGTCGAGGGGAACCGATGGCGGATGGCCGCAGCGGACTGTTCCAACCGATCGGCATGGATGCCGATCATGATCAGCACACCCACCAGGGGAGCAATGATCCGACAGATGCCGAAGCCGACCACACCGTTGGCCCCAACCACCGCGGCCGTCGACTGGGCAAGATCCAGCCCGCGGCCGCGCAAGCGCTCAATGACCCGTGGTACCGACTCCCCCACCGCACCGGAGGTGTAAGCCCCGCCGTTGGTGATCGGTACCGGTGATTTTCGCTGCACCGCGAGCCCCTTGTCCCCCACCACCGACCAGTAGGCACCCAGCCCGAGAACCTGGGCCCCGAGTTGGTCCGCCAGGCGGGAGGCCTGTACCGCACGCCGAAGGGCGAGGGCTGCCTCATGCTTGATGGTAGCAGGCAGCATGGGTGCCGCCAAAAGGTGTACACGCACCCTGGTTCCATCGGGCGTGACGATCCCACGGATTTCGTCGACCTTCATGGGCCGCATGAAGCGGCTGATCCACTCCAGTGCCTCTAGGCGCAGAAGGCCCCGCCGCACCAGGAACCGCATCCAACGGAAACGGCGCGCCTTCCACCAATCCGCCTGATGCATGGGGTGGATCAAAAAGGCGCACGAGACCAGGCCGACCTCACCCCCCGAAGCGTCGTCCAAGAGGCGCGGCTCAACGTCGTCCACGATTCGGGCGAGATGCTCTTTGGATCGCCAAGGGACCAGCACCAACAGGGCAAGCCCAAGGACCACCAGGGGAGCCGCGGCCGCGGACACAAGCAGCACAAGGCCTGCGCTCGCCGCAAGCACCACGGACGCGAGGGAAAGGTATCCCCACGGCTGCCCCCAGAGTCGGGGTAGCGCCAAGACAACAATCCACAGTCCAAGCGGCACGGCAAATCCGGCCGGCAGCACCAGCCCACCGGCGAAGATCCCCACCCAGAGCCCAAGGACAACGGCTCCGCCACGGCTACGAAAGGGAGCACCATCGCGGACCAGAAAGTAGGGGGAATAGAGGTGACCGAGGAGCGTCGCAACAGCAATAGTCGTAACGGCCCAAGGGGAAAATCCGAGGGCTACAGGGATCCAGACGGCGGCCGCCCCCTTGGCCAGATCCTCCAAGGCCAGAAGGATCCCGGCACCCCAGCCCACCCGACGCAAGAACCCGCGCAGGCCAATGTTGTGCGTGCTCAGGCGCCGCACGTCACCACGATGCAGGCAGTGGATGGTCCACTGCCCCCAGGGAATGGCTCCCCACACAAACCCGCCCAAGCCCGCGATGATCCACACGAGCATGTATTCTCCCCCGTCCGGATCAGCCGGTGTGCCGACCAATATAGGCAATGCCATCCTGGAAGCGTTGCGGCGCAAAGCCGAACTGCCGTTGGACCGCGTCGGGCGGTACAATATTGTCAAAGTCGAGTTGTCGCAACTCCGTTGGCGTCACGGGCGGATCCTTCAAGACCCAGCCCATTCCAGGCACGATGACGCGGAGCAGCCAGAGCGGTAGCGGTAAACCCACGCGAGATTCCCCCCGGACCTCCAACAGCTGCCGCATCATTTCGGCGTACGACAGTTGCTCTGGCCCACCCAACTCCAGGACCTTCCCCTGAAAGGAGTCATCCAACGCCGCCTGCACCAGACAACGGGCCGCATCATCCGCCGCAAGGGGCGAGAACCGCGCCCGTCCCCCACCCGGCAGTACCACCATCCCAGGCGGGGACATGGCAATCGACTGCACCAGGCGATCGACGAGCCCGCCTCCCGGACCAAAGAGAACGGACGGCCGCAGGATGGTGAAGGGCACACCACTGCCTTGCACGGCCTGTTCACCCTGCCACTTACTTCGGGTGTAGCGATAGCGCGGGTCCGGCGCCGCGCCGAGGGCGCTGCAGTATACAAGACGGCGAACCCCGGCGCGCTTTGCTGCAGCAGCAACATTCGCTGTACCCGCCACGTTGATCGCGGCGAAGGTTGCATCATCCGCCTCGCGAATCACCCCGACCAGGTGAATAACCGTGTCCGCCCCCTCCATCGCGGCCACGATCCCTGAGGCATGCCGAATATCGCCGCGCACCCAGCGAACCCCCGACACATCAGAGGTTGTGGCATGGCACAGAGCGGCAATGGCGATGTTGTGCTCCTGGAGCAGGGCCAGCACGCGGCGCCCCAAGTACCCGGTACCCCCGGTCACAAAGACCATGGAGGGCCTCCCCTCTGTGTCTACGGCAGAAACTGGCGCAAGACGGCTGGCAGAATCCCTCCATGGCGGTAGTACTCCACATCTACCCGCGAATCCAGACGCGCGATCGCCGTAAAGCGACACACCCTGCCATCCGTAGCGGTGGCGGTGACGGTGATGCGTGCGCGGGGGGTGATCCCGTCCACCCCCTCCAACGCATACACCTCTCGCCCGTCGAGCCCGAGGGTGTCTGCCCCTTCCCCCGCTTCGAACTCCAATGGCAATACACCCATACCGACCAGATTGGCGCGGTGAATGCGTTCGAAGCTCTGGGCCAACACAGCTTGGACGCCGAGAAGCGCCGTCCCCTTCGCCGCCCAGTCACGGGAACTGCCTGTCCCGTACTCCCGCCCCGCGATCACGAGTAGCTCTGTCCCCTCTGCCGCATAGCGCTGCGCCGCCTCGTAGATCGACACAACCTCCCCGCTGGGTTGGTGCGTCGTCCACCCACCCTCCCGCCCGGGAGCCATGCGGTTCCGGAGTCGAACATTGGCAAACGTGCCGCGCACCATCACCTCGTGGTTCCCTCGCCGTGCTCCGTAGGTATTAAACTCTGCGGGTGGCACGCCGTGCTCCATCAGGTAGTGGCCCGCAGGGGAATCTTTGCCGATCGCCCCTGCCGGGGAGATATGGTCGGTGGTAATGGAATCGCCGAGAAGCGCGAGTACCCGTAACGCTTGGAGATCGGGAGGTTCACTGGGCTGACGTTCCGTTTGCGCCACAAACGGCGGCTCAAGTACATAGGTCGATTGCGGATCCCACGCAAAGAGGAGCCCCTCGGGTGTCTCGAGGTTTCGCCAGCGCTCGTCCCCCACGAAGACCTCCCCATACTGCCGCCGAAAGAGCGCGGGCTGAACGACGCGCTCCACCAGTGTCGACACCTCTTCCGCCGACGGCCAAAGGTCAGCGAGATGCACCGGATGTCCCGCTGGGTCCGTCCCAACAGGATCGCGCGTGAGATCTATGTGCACCGTCCCGGCTAAGGCATACGCCACCACCAGCGGCGGGGCAGCGAGGTAATTGGCCTTGACTAGGGGATTGATCCGTCCCTCGAAGTTCCGGTTCCCGCTGAGGACGGCCGCAACCGAAAGGTTTCGCGTTTCAACCTCCTCTGCCACTGCCGGGGGAAGACTGCCGCTATTGCCGATGCAGGTGGTGCACCCGTAGCCCACCACCGAGAAACCCAACTGCTCCAAGGCGGGCAAAAGACCGGCCGCCTGAAGATACTCCGTCACCACGCGCGATCCCGGCGCCATACTCGTCTTCACAAACGGGGGCACGCGCAGACCTCTCTGCACCGCTCGTTGCGCCAACAGTCCGGCGGCAATCATCACGGAGGGATTGGAGGTATTGGTGCAGCTGGTAATGGCGGCGATCACCACCGAACCATTGGCGAGCCCACCTTCCCCCGACGCTGTCCGGTCACCGGGAAAGGCCTGCGCAAACGAGTCCGGCACGCTGCGGAGGGGCACCCGATCCTGCGGCCGCCTCGGACCAGCCAGACTCGGCTCCACCGTCCCCAAATCCAACTCCACCACTTCGTCATAGTGCGGCTCCACACCATCGGTGCGGAAAAGCCCCTGCGCCTTGCAATAGCGCTCCACAAGGTCCAATTGCTCTGGGGTGCGGCCAGTCGTCGCCAGGTAGCGGAGCGTCTCCGTATCGACCGGAAAGAAGCCGGTCGTTGCCCCATACTCCGGCGCCATGTTGGCCAGGGTCGCTCGGTCCGCAAGCGGAAGGCCCACCACGCCCTCCCCGAAGAACTCCACGAACTTCCCAACAACACCGTGCCGCCGCAGCCGCTCGGTGACCGTGAGCACCAGGTCGGTGGCCGTTGCTCCGTGCGGCATCTCGCCACGCACACGCACACCCACCACCTCCGGCGCGACAAGAAAACAGGGTTGACCGAGCAGGACGGCCTCCGCCTCGATGCCGCCAACCCCCCACCCCAGCACCCCAAGCCCATTGATCATCGTGGTATGCGAGTCGGTGCCGACGAGCGTGTCCGGGAAGGCCTCCGCCTCCTCGACCGCGTTGCGCCGACATACCACAGACGCCAGATACTCTAGATTCACCTGGTGCACAATGCCCGTACCGGGCGGCACCACCCGAAAGGAGTCGAGTGACCGCTGTGCCCAGCGAAGGAGCTGATAACGCTCGTTGTTGCGATCGAACTCCAGCGCAACGTTTCGCGTAAAGGCGTCTGCTGTGCCGAAGTAGTCCACCTGTACGGAGTGGTCGATCACAAGGTCAGCCGGTACGAGCGGATTGACGCGCTCGGGGTTGCCACCCAGACGCCGCACCGCCGCACGCAACGCCGCGAGGTCCACCACGGCCGGAACACCGGTCAAATCCTGTAGGATGACACGCGCTGGCATAAAGGGAATCTCCCGCCCGCTGGGGGTGGGTCCGATCAGGTGCTGTACCGCATCCTCCGCGCCATGAACGGTGCCCGAATGCCGTAGCGCGCTCTCCAACAGCAATCGGCGACCGTACGGCATCGAGTCCAAGGAAATACCGGGGAGCCGATCCAAACGGTGGATGACCACCGGGCCCCCCGCCGTCGGCAGCACTGCCCGTACACCAAAGACATCCGTCCCTGCCAACACCGCTTCCCCCCTGACCGTTGTAACAGAGCCACCATACCACGGTTTGCGGCGGCGCAGATAGAGCGTCACAATGCCGTCATGCTGCCGCGCACACGATGGGCAAAGAGGGGGCGGATCTGTGTACGAACGCGGCTCTAAGATACCCTTCACTGCGGCGCTCACCCTGCTCACCGTGGGGTTCGCATACGAACTCTGGCGCCATCTACCGAGCGCAGGGGACTTCTGGACGTTTTGGGCCGCTGCACGGGCACTGCACGCAAACCTCGACCCCTACGTTTCGGCGAACCTCACGCGCGTGGCCCTACCACCCAAGGCCCCAGGATCCTTCCTCAGCCCGCTGGCGGTAGCTGAGATCTTGGAGCCCCTGGGAGCGCTGCCCTTCCGGATCGCACGCCTGATCTGGCTCGCCATCAGCCTGGGCCTGTCCGGCGCCCTCGTTCCCCTCCTCCTGCGCCAGGGTGGTATACCGTGGCATTGGCGAAGCGCCTTGACCGGCACAGCTCTGCTTCTGGCCTTTCAGCCATACAACATCACCCTCTGGTTGGGGCAGACGGACGTTGTAGTGGTTGTCGCGATCGCGACCGGATGGTTTCTGATGGACCGAGGTCGTCCCTATCTCGGCGGACTGGTCCTTTCGATGGCTGCTTTTGATATCCACTTTCTTCCCGCATTCGGCCTCTACTTCCTGGTCTCAGCCGCAAAGGCCGAACGGCGGGCAGCGCTCTTGGGACTTGTGACAGGGCTTGCGGTCATCGGCGCCGCGTGCCTTGCGTATCCCACTGACGTCATTCAGTGGATTTTCGTGACTTTACCGCATGCCCAAGCGTCCGCCATCGAGCCTTGGGACACGCTCAGCGTGCTCCAGGCAACAAGCGAACTCCTGGGAGTGCACGCCGGACGCATCGTGACCGCTCTCTTGGATCTGGCCGTGATCGGCGTCGCGATCCCCATCTGGCGGCGTGGCGGATCGCCGGACCGCGATCTGGCCGTTTGTGCTGTCGTCGCGCTTGCGACCACAACCTTTGGCTATAACCAGGATTACCTGCTCCTGGTTTTGGCCTTTCCCTTTCTTGCCCGTCAGTGGCGCCTGGGTGAGTCTCGCTCCTGGATCAGCGCGATGGCGTTTTCCCTCGCGGCGGGTTATGGATTGGCCGAACTGACTGGGGGCCCCGTCGCTCCCAACCACGCCTTGTTTCTCCTCGGAAGCCCACTACTGGCGCTTGTTGTTATGAGGAGTCTCCCATCCCTTCGCACCGAGTCCAGCCGCATCGCTTGGCGTTGGGCAACCATTTGGATGCTTGCCACCATCATCGGCTATGCCCTGCTCACAGCCGTCCAGAAAGAAATCGGT
>JAJYVN010000158.1 GCA_021791995.1 Bacillota bacterium | reverse complement strand
GGCGGGAGGGGCATCCCCCCATAGGCTGTAACTTAGCGAAGGACCAGTGTGCAGGCAGCAACGTGGGCTTGCTGGCGCTGGTCCTTTCGCTGTCGGAGGGGGCGGTAGACATGGCGGGCAAGGCCGGGCAGGCCATCGGTGATGGCCTGGAGGCTGACGGGCCCACGGATGGCGTTGCACAAGCCCTCGTGCCAGAGGGCATGGAGGCTCCATAGGCTCAGAGACCGGTTACGATAAACGGAAGCCCCAGGGGGAAAAAGCCTGGGCCCGTACGGTCAGTTCATCCACGATGAGGGCTCCGAGCAGTTTTCCGAAGAGATAGGTCTTCGCTAACTCGGGGTCTTTGGCACGCAGTGCATCGAGTTGGAGAATGCTCTTTAGTCTCTTGAAGGCCATTTCGATCTGCCATCTCAGCCGATAGAGTTCAAGCACCTCTGCTGGCGAAGCGATTTCTGCCGTCAAGTTGGTGACGACGAATACGTAAGCGGCGTATTCAAGCGTCAGGGGGTTGACCTGCTTGCCCTTGCGGCTCGCGGTGCGCAATATCTTCTGACGTGCTGCCGCCGTAGCCTCGGGAGACTTGCGCACGGCGACCACCCGCACTTGAACTGCCCCTGGCCCAGCCAGATAAGCCTCCCGCGCATCTGCTTGGGCGTCCGGAAGCTCTCGCAAGAAGGCCATCAAGTCCCATGCCGCACCGTCTGCGCCATGGAGGGGCAAGGTCGCCCAGGGAAACCGAACTACGAACCGGCTCCCCGCCACGGCGATGCCGACAAGGGCCTCCGTGTGTGCGTAGCCCCTGTCGGCCAGCAGCACGTCGTCAGGCTGCAGAGGGAAACGCTGCAATGATTCCCCGCCGTGCGCATCTGTAAGCTCCAGATGGTCAAAGCATCCGGTGCCAGCGTCATAGCTGGCGTGCACGCGCCAGTCGGCCCCCGTGCTACCCGGCCGACTGATCGTCGTGGCGTCCACCAAGCGCAGCCGGGCCGCAGGCAGATTTCGCACCAGGCCCCGATCCTGCAACCACTGCGCCACTAGGCGACCGAGCCAGGGACCGGCCCGGCGCAAGCGTTTCAGCACCGCAACATGCGACATCTTCCCCAACCCCATCAGTTCAGCGGACGCGGCCGTGATCGGCAGCGACCAGTCGCATAGTGCATACCCGAGCACCAACCGGAGGAGCGCCGAGGCCGACGTGATCTGGCGACGCCGCTGGATCGCCCCGTAGGCACGGGCGGTCTCCTCAAGGTCCACTGGCAGCAAGCGTGTAACATACGCCCACTCATCGTGCACCAGCGCCCCGCCGTTGTTCATACTGCAACGATATCACGCCCGGATCCGAGCCACAACATCTAAGTTACAGCCTATGGGGCGGTGACGCCGGCCGTGTTCACCGCATCGAGGCTCACGAGAATGGCATTGGTGGAGATTTCGGCCGGCAGCCCGTAGATGTGCCCGCCCGGGGGCGTGACGAATCCCATCTGACTCGCCTGGAACTGGGACAAATCCACATTATATTCCTTGATGTAGGGTGCGAGATCGAGCACAAGGTTACCCTCGATGTATGAGGCCGCGCCGTAGGAACCAAAGACATCGGGCACGGTTGAACCACCACCAGCCTCAATCCCGGCCTCGATGGGTCCGTCGCCCGGCGGGGTCATCACACTGATATCCACACCCGGGTTCTGTTCGCGAAAGGCTTTTGTGTACTCGTAAAAGATGCTGTTGTAGCTGCTCTTCCATCCAACGTTCCACGGAGCCCACTGCAGAACGATCTTCGCGTTACTGGGAGCTGGCTTCGCCGGGCCGCATGCCGAGAGTGCCCACGCCGCCGCCGAAGTCCCCACGGACGCGACCAACCCCGTCTTGATCAACTGCCGCCTACCGACCCGAACGCCTTCGATACCTCGGTTTGCCATACTCGTTCCTCCCAGTAGACTTGGATTCGCCGCCGAAGGCCTCCGCGTAGGAACGTACATATCTGCGATTCAATTCTTCGGCGCGTTCCGACGTTCTCCTTCTTGGTCGATGCATCCAGGGCTTATTCGCCGCGATTCCAGGCCCGCAAAAAAACCGATCCCGAAAGGCCCTCCGCCCGCACGAGCGGCTCGCACTGCCCGGGTCTCAGCGGGTAGACCGCTGCGTGCGGCAACGGCCCCTTCCAGCCCGCCTCCCCCTCGGCCTCAAGTTGTTCAGCCTGTTGGTAGTACGGCATGGTGGTGTCATCGTGTTCGGCGTAGACATCGAGCTCCAACGGGAAAATCCATGAGGCGTATGCGCCGTCGACCCGGGCTGCGTGCGGTTCTCCCGCCGCCAGAAGGTTGGATGCCAGTTCGGCAATATCCCAAACGTCATAGGGATTGGTCCGAATGCTCACCTCGCGCAGGCAAGCAGTTGTCAGGTGGTTGGGTTTGAGACCCGCGACATCTGCCGCAATACCCCAGGTGTTTCCATCAAACGGATCGGCCGCGAGCGCACGGCGGAGGTCGGAGATGGCCATGGCCGCATCGGTGGAACGCACCGAGCCTGTCGCTCCGTACGCCAGATTGTAGGCGACGTCCCCTGCAGCCGCCAGGTTACGCTCCGAGGTGGGATCCAGTGCCACCACGCGCTCCGCCAGGGAAAGGGTAGCCGGTGTAACGGACTGGCCGAACTCCTGCCACATCTGTTGGAAGAGCCGCTCCGGGAGCCAGGCCTGGTGCAACCCCACCGCCAACCAAAGGCATCCTGCCGCCAGCAGTGCGGCTCCCCCGCGACTCACCCACGAAAGCTTCACCTCGCGGACGACACCGCTCATCGCAACGGCCGTTCCGATCAGGACAGCCAAAAGCGCCTGCAGTGGCAAGAGAAAGGCAGTTACCTCCAGCGTGCCCTGCAGAGCCAATCCCAAAAGCACCGCGGCGCAGCCACCGACCACCGCTGCCTGCGCCGATGAGGCACGTCGGATCGCTTGGCCCACGGTCCAGACCGCGATACCAAGACCCGTCGCCAGGGCCAGGAGCCCAATGACTCCGGTCCCCACAAGCCACTGCAACACGTCGTTGTCGTCACTGCCAGGAACGTCAATCAGAACATAGGTGCCATGCCACCCAAGCAGTTGCCGCACCGCGTAGAGCGCATTGAGACCACCGGGTCCCGTGCCAAACAGGGGATGTGTGCGCCAAATGGAGAGCGCTGTGAGCCAACTGAAGAAGCGGCTCGTCACGTCGCCACCGTTTTTAATGCTGATCGTCCCGACCCGAAAGAAGACACCCGGGATCGCCCACCCCAATGCCAGGAACGTGCCAGCCACTATCGCCGCAGAGACCAATGCCCAACGGCGGCGGTCCGACCGCGTGAACACTACGATCGCAAGACAGAAGAGTGCGGTGGCCAACCAACCAGCGCGGGAGAAGGTGAGCACAATCGTGGCGGTGAAGGTGACGACAAGCACCAGCAGCAGGGCGCGCAGCCAATACCAATCGCAGGTGAGGATTAACACCACCGCCGCGCCCAGGCTCACCAGCAGATACGCAGCCAATGCATTCGGATCATGGGTGGTCGCGGAAACACGAATCGGAATCTCCCGAGCAAAGATACCGGTCCACGCCACACCGGTCGGAATCCCCGACGCATACTGCCGCAGCCCGTCGATGGCCAGAGGCAGCCCTGCGGCGGCGAGGCCCGCCAAAAGCGCCGTCACCGCGAAGCCGAGGCCGGAGCCGCGTGTCTCCCCCGCAACAAAAACTGCGGCGTAATACAGAAGACACATCGCCAGGGCGATCTCCAGATCGTAGCGTGCATCGTGCGGATACACGGCCTGCGCCGTGGCAAGCACCAGCGCCGCCAATGGTAGGCCAAAGGCGAGCGCCAGTCTCCGACCGGGCAAGGCTAGGCGGCCGCGCAGGGCGGCCCATAACCAAACAAAAGATCCTATCAGGGCGGCCAACGCAACGGCGTGGCTCGCGCTGTAAAAGGCACTGGTCGACCCGACACTATCGAATAAGCTGACAGGAGCCACCAGCGGGCCTCGTCGGAGAAGCCACGCCACCACGGCAGTAACGGCGACGCCAGCGATCAGCCGAACCGTACCATCCAGAATGCGGATCACGCAGGCCCCTCCTTGCCATCCATCATGCGTATGGTTCCGGTTCGCATGGTTGGCTCCTGCCAGGGATCGCGGTATGCTCTCTGGAAGGGGTGACACCTTGATGCAGATGACGCGGCGCGGACTGTTGCGCGTCTCGGCCGCGATTGCGGCAGGCACCTGGCTGTCTGCTTGCGGTGGTGCACCCCGCCGCGCGGGAGGAATCACCGATCTAACCTTCGTGTCGGGGGACCCCATCACCCTTGTCCCCTCGCTGATCAGCGACTTCGAAGCTTCGCATCCGACCATCCGCGTGAGTTACGCCCCGAGCCAGTCCTCCGGAACGGTCAATACCCTGGCGGCCATCGTCGGCCACGGAGCGGCGGACGTCTTCTGGGACGACAATCCCTCGCCCTACCTGCAAGACGAATTGTGCGTCGACCTCTCGACCTACATCGACTCGACGAGCATCGCGGCGTTCTCTCCCACGCAGTTGCAGGCCTTCCGCCGCGGATCCGGCCTGTACATGCTGCCCCAAAGTAACGCCCCGAGCGCCTTTCTCGCTCGCACCGACGCCTTCTCCAGCGTCGGTCTCGCCGTTCCCACCTTCGGCTGGACGTACAACGACCTGGTCGACATCTGGCAGAGCCTGAGCACACCCGGCACGCGCGTGGGGGGGCAACTGATCTGGAGCCCCACCTCCACCTTCTATCTGACAGGTTGGGGAGCTAGCTTAGTCTCCTCCAGCAATCCCCTGGAGTGTGCGCTTGGGTCGACGGACGCCATCACCTGTGGGCTGTGGATGTGGGATCGCTTTTGGAAGGACGCGAGTGCAACAGGTTTGCAGGGACAGGCCAGTTGGGCAGACATCACCAAAGGGTCGCTGGTAATGGAGGTCATCACCAGCGCGCAGGTCTCCTTCGTGGCCAAAAACTACAATTTCGACTGGACGCTGATCCCATTCCCAATGTGGCCGCAGGGTTCGGCAACGCTCACAACCACGCCCTTCTACGCGATCCCAGTCAGTTGCAAGCAACGAGAGGCTGCGTGGGAGCTATTGCAGTTTGTAACCTCGGCTCAGTGGGAACAAACCACGCTGGCCCAAGGCGTGAGCCCCGCACGTACGAGCCTTTGGCCGAAGTATCTGGCGACGCTGCGGAACGACATACCGTCCATTGCCAGCATACCGCTGGAAGTGTTCTCGACCCCTGTGGAGGACGGGTGGGCCCTGCCGCCCGAGACCTTCACCTTCCAGCAGGCGGCCCTCGATATCCTCAACCCGGCCTGGACCAATATCTTCGGTCCGAATCACGTAACCACCGTGCCAAAGGGATTCGCAAAGGCGGCCAGTGCCGTGGACGCCACCGAGCGCCAAGACGCCTCCTCAAGCACTGGATGAACTGCAACCCGCAGGGAGGCCGGCCGCAACATCGGCAGCACGCGCATCAGCCGGCAGACGATGCAAGCCCCTTTGCATCACAATGGAACGGATTCTCGCGTCTTTGCGGAACCGTCCTTTTTCGGCCTACGCCGCAGAGACGCACACGGCTCGCCCTGTTGGCGGATCAATACCCCAGGCGCAAATCGACTAGATTAAGAAGCCGTTCCTGCCGCAAATAGCGACCAAGGTTGACAGCAAAGAGCTCGGCAATCCGCTCGCTGTTGCGCGGACTGGCTTCCGAGGTGTGCTGGGTCAGGATCACATTCGGCATGTCCCAGAGCGGGTCATCGGCCAAAGGTGGATCTGGGTCGGTGACGTCCAAGCCTGCGCCCGCCAGTTGGCCGGAACGCAGGGCATCCAACATCGCCTGTCGGTCCACGGTCGGACCACCTCCGACGTTGTATAGATATGCACCTTTCCGCAGCCACCCCATCTCACGGGCACCCACAAACCCGCGCGTTCCCTGGGTCAGAGGTAGCGTGACAGCAAGATGGTCCGCCTCGGACAGCACCTGGTGCAAGCGATCGACACCCACAATCCGCTCCGCACCAGGCACGGCAATCTCCGGCCGGCGGCGCAATCCGATGACCCGCATACCCAGGGCAGAGGCGCGGGCCGAAAGTGCCCCGCCCACGTCGCCGGTCCCGAGAATCACAAGCGTCTGTCCGCACAACTCAAACTTCTCTGCGATCACCTGCGCAGCAACGAGATGATGACGTGGCCGAGCGTCCATCAGGAGCGGCAGACGGCAGGCAAAGGCGAACATCATGGCCAAAACGTTTTCGGCCATGGGCACTCCCTGGGCGCGCGCATTGGTCAAAAGGATCTTGCGTTCACGAAACTCCGAATAGAGCAGGTGGGAAACGCCAGCGGTCGCCGCCTGCACCCAGCGCAAACGCACCGCACCGGTCACCGCTTCGCGGGGCAGGGTGTGGCAGAATAGTACCTCCGCATCGGGAGCAGCCGTTACCAATTCCGCACTATCCGTAACGAAACGGAACCGTGCTTGGGGGATCTCCCGAACCAATCGTTCACGCCAGGCGGCCGGAAGGTCAATGGCCACCAACACGGACAGCCGCTGCGCATTTCCTCCGCCCTCCCCGCCCACCGTCGCCCCCCCCTCGACAACTCTAGTACGTTACCTTCGGGTTGTGAACCGCTCACTCCTTCGCAAGGATATCGCGTAGCTGACATGTGCGATATGCGTAACCACCCCCCGATGCTTGCAATGACTCCATGGTCGCCTTGATTACCTATGCCGCACCGGAACCGGAAAGCCGCCGCTGGATCCACGTGCTCATTGTCCACCAGAGCTCCACCGTTCCCGTTCTTAGTAGTCTTTTGTTTCCGGCTACTGCCGGTTTCCTATTGGAACGTTCCTGCGTCGCAGCAGCCGGTTTCACCAGGCCGTTCTCCTGGCCAGAGCCTTCTGCTCCACAGGCGTTTAACGTCTCCAGGGAACTCCCGGCGACAAGCGACGCAAGGTTTCGCGCC
>JAJYVN010000157.1 GCA_021791995.1 Bacillota bacterium | reverse complement strand
CAGAGATCGACCGAGACCTGAACGCGGCGCGAAACCTTGCGTCGCTTGTCGCCGGGAGTTCCCTGGAGACGTTAAACGCCTGTGGAGCAGAAGGCTCTGGCCAGGAGAACGGCCTGGTGAAACCGGCGGCTGCGAAGCAGGAACGTTCCAATAGGAAACCGGCAGTAGCCGGAAATAAAAGACTATAAGAACAGGAACGGCGCATTGAGAGGCTTCTGAGCGAACCGATGTCGTCGTCGCCCGTAAGGCGTCCCGGAGAAACTGGGCCGCGGCGTCCGTAATGTCTGCAAACGAGCCTGCAAAAGGGAAACGCCTGCCAGCTTAAGCCAACAGGCGCCCTTGTAATCCTTGTTGTCCGAGATGTTTGTGGTGGCGCAGGGCGGAATCGAACCGCCGACACGCGGATTTTCAGTCCGCTGCTCTACCGACTGAGCTACCGCGCCAACTCACCCTACGAAGGAACCCACAGCTACGACGTCGATACCCGTGAGCGTGGATCAGCCTAACCGATTTCCGAGGGTGTTGCAACACCCCTGTTCCCTGCGGCCGGAGGGCTAAACACGCAAGCGCCATGCGTGCATCCCCGGAAGAACGGAGCTCACAAACGCCACCAAACCCAACAGCACCAACATGAGACCAAGGAGCGCCCAGGACCACTCGAACACACCCCACCAACGCAGGTGCACCACGAGAGTGGCGACGGCGCGCGACGCCCAAGCAGGAACGACCGCCTTCTCTCTCCCCCAAGCAGGATTCCAGAACCAGAACGTGAGGGCTCCCGCCAAGAGCGCCTGAATGACGCGCGCAAAAAGATAAGGTTTGAGACGGATTCCTGTGCCATGGACCACTGCCGCGACCTGTGCCGCCACCGAGAGACCGCTCCAAGCAATGATCATATTGGCGATTACGAGGCGACCCAGGAGAGAACCTGACGCCCGAGCGGCCTGCTGAGTGCCAATGGTAATTTCGAACAACCCGGCAACTAACGCGTGAACACTACCGATGCTAATGCCCAACGGCCGCAGGGCAAACGCCAAGGGAAAAGTCACAAGGCTAATGAAGCCAACCCGCCCCAACACCGCCAGCACAACCGCAAAGAGGATGATGAGCCCTCCCACCAACAGGAGGGTCCGGATCGAGTCCATGACCGAATCTGCCAGAATCTGTCCAAAGGCTCGACCATCCTCATCACGGGCCTCTATCAGGGCAGACACAGCGCGCGACAGAAATCCTCGACTGTTGTCCCCTGCCGCCACATCCGCACTCTGCTCCTCCCTGCGGTGAAAGCGCATCACAAACCCTGTGCCGAGGGCCGCCAGGTAATGCGTAGCCATGATCGCTCCCGCGAGCACCGGTTGACCAAACATTCCCACCGCAACGGCACCCGCCATAAAGAGTGGATCTGCCGTATTGCAGAAGGACATCAGTCGCTCCGCCTCCGCGACGTTGAGCTGCTTCTGGCGCACCAACTTCGCTGTAAGCACCGCACCGATCGGATACCCCGACGCGAGTCCCATGGACAGCACAAAGGCACCGACCCCCGGAACGTTAAAGCATGGCCGCATGAAGCGCTCCAAGAGCACGCCCAGGAACCGAACAACGCCCAGGGCCATGAGTACTTGGCCAGCGATGAAGAACGGCAAGAGTGCCGGAAAGACGACAAACCACCAGATACGCAATCCCCGGAGCGCTGACTGAAACGCGAGGTCCGGATAGAGAACCAAGCTGACGGTGATCGCCAACGCGATCGCAGCGGTTGCAAGGGTACCGGAGCGGCTGCCCACATTCCTCCTCCTCCCGTGACTCTCCGCCAACACTACGCCGCCATCTTCCAAGCCAGTACCATCGCAAGCGGGTTCCCCAACCCAGAAGGTACCGGCACCATGACGTCGAACATCGTGCACTTGGAGGGGATGTGGACACCCGACAGATGCTGTTTGTATCCGGGCGGGGCGGGCAACAACAAAAAAAGCGGAGTCAAGACCTGTCACTGCAGTGAGTGCACCCCCGAACCGAGGGGCGATCGATCTAAAATGAAGAAGATCATCCGCACTGCGGCGATCGTTTTCGGCGTTGTAGCCATGGCTTTGGCGGCCGGCGCCGACATCACCTGGCCCTGGGTCTAATGTGACATCCGCCCCACCCGGCTTTTTTTAGACCTCCTCGGCGGATGCAGGGGGGTTCAGACTTGGCGCGGCGGTTCCCGCTGAGCGTGTTTCTCTTTGGCGCCGGGCAGTGGGTATGTATCCTGCTTGTGCTAGTGCACCTGCGCCTCAATGGCCTCGGGCTGCTTATCGTATTCACCCTGATGACGGCCACCTTCGAACTTCTAAAGGTGCGCGTCGGACGTTTCAACATGTCGGTAGGTGCCCTAATTTCCTATCTGAACCTAGCTGTGACAACCGTTCCAGCAGCCGTCCTAGCCAAGGTTCTCGGAATGGCCATTGCCGCCGCCGTCAACCATCGCACGCACCACGAAAAGTGGTTCAACCCCTTTATGAATATCGGCAATCTCGGCGTCACGGTTACGGCAGCAGGCTTCGTCTATCATCTCCTTCACGGCTCTGGCGCAAACGGCCAGGTTCTGGCCCTCCCGTACCTGGCCATGGCCTTCACCTACGTGGTGGCGAACGTCCTCCTCATCGCGCTTCCCCGAGCACTGGCGGAACGCCGCCTACCCTGGCAACCTGCACTAGACATTCTGGCCCGCTCTTGGCCCAATCTGAGCGTGTTTGTGGTCACAGGGCTTTTGCTGCAAGTCCTTTATCAGAGATTCCAGCCCCTCCAGGACAGCTTGGGCATCCTATTCATCTTCGCCATTCTGCTGGTGGTTCGCTTCACGGTGCAGTTGTATGGAGAACGTCTTGGCTTCCGCGAAGAAATGGTAGATACACTATCCCGCGTCCTCAACTTCAAGGACCCATACACCGCCGCCCACTCGACACAGGTCGCCGATTACTCGGTGCTCATCGGCCAGGCCATGGGCTATTCTGAAAAAAGCCTGTCTCGCCTCTACGACTCCGCGCTTTTGCACGATATCGGGAAAGTTGCCGTGCCGGACGCCGTGCTGAGCAAGCCCAGCGCATTGGACGCTTCCGAGCATGAAACTATGGCCCGACACGTGGGAGCCGGCAGCGACCTCCTCGCGCGATCACCGCACCTGCGCGAACTCGCCAATCTGGTGGGAGGGCATCACCTCTTCTTCGCGGTCGGGACTGGGACCAACGTGCCGCTTGAATCTCGCATCATTGCCGTTGCGGATGCCTTTGACGCCATGACGACAGACCGCCCGTATCGCAAGGCCCTACCCGTCTCGGAAGCGGTGCGCCGACTGCGAGAAGCGGAAGGCACTCAATTCGACCCAGAGGTGGTCGCGGTTCTGCTGCGTGTGCTCGGACTCAACGCGACGAACCTGGACGAGGATTAGGGCCCGCGTGGGAAGGGCGGGCATCCTCGGAACCGGGCTGGTCTTCCGCGGCAGCGGCGGCCTGCGAGGTCACGAGCTCCTGGCGACCTTCCCGAACAATCGCTAGGGCGCGGAGAATGTTGCCTTCCACCCGTTCCATGATCTCGTCCGCATAATCGCGCGCGCCCATCCGAATCTCCCGCCCAACACGGCGGGCATCCTCAATAATCCGGTCAGCCTCCTCCTGCGCCCGCTGAATGATGGACGACTCACGGGTCAGTTTCTCCGCATAAGCACGTGAATCGGACAGCAGTTGATCGCCCTCCTGGCGAGCCTGCTGTATGAGCTTGTCCCGGTCACGGGTAATGCGCTGAGCGACGCGCAGGGCCTCCGGAATAGACTGGCGCAACTGATCCACCAGTTCAAAGGCCTCCTGCTCGTTCACCATGAGCCTCCCCGTCAATGGGATACGGCCCGAGTCAGACAGAAAGGCGTCCAGCTCATCCACCAGTTTCAGCAAGTCACGCTCATTCACTGCCATCCCCCCGCCACGTTCCTGACCGTCCTTGTTCTCATTCATCGTGGCTCACCACCAAAGCGTTGTTGGAGGGCACGGGCGACACAATCCGGAACGAAACCTCGGACATCGCCTCCCCACTGCGCCACCTCACGCACCAACGTCGAACTGAGATACGAGTGCGGTGGCCGGGCCATCATGAACAATGTCTCGAGTTCACCGTATACTTGCTTATTCATCTCAGCCATCGCAAACTCATACTCGAAATCCGAGACTGCCCGCAGACCACGCACGACCACTCCGATCTCATGCGCCTGGGCATACTGGGCCAGAAGGCCGGTGGCCCCATCCACAACTACGTTGGGGAGGTGCGCTGTAGCTTGCCGCAAAAGATCCATCCGCTCTTCCGGAGCAAAAAGCGGTACCTTGACCGTATTGAAAAAGATGGTCACAAACACCTGTTCAAACAAGGCGGATGTACGCTCGATCACATCCAGGTGACCATTTGTCACCGGATCGAAGCTCCCCGGGCACAACGCTCTATGGGGCATTGCTGACCACTCCGAACATACTGACCACAGTTGCTCCGTAACGACGCTCCCAGACACTGTGTAAATTCCCGGAGTGCAGCGGCAATTCCTGCTCCTGCGCGTGTTCCAGAACTAGGATACCGTCGTTCTCTAAAAGGTCGGACATCCCACCCAGGCGCTCCAACAAAGTCACCGCATCGCACCCATATGGAGGATCCGCCAAAACTAAATCAAAAGCTTGTCGTTTGTGTTGGAGAAAGTCCTCGACAGTCATCTGGATTGCTTCGCCCTGAGCGACAAGGCCTAAACCCCTCAGGTTAGTGACCAGGATGCGCACATCCCGATCCACAAAGACAGCCTTTGCGGCCCCTCGCGAGAGCGCCTCAATGCCGAGCGCGCCGGTACCGGCATACAGATCCAGTACCACACACCCCGCCAAGCCCATGCGAACACTCAGCGCATCAAAGAGGGCCTCGCGGACCCGACCGCTCGTCGGCCGCGTCGCCGCTCCCTTTGCCACGAGAAGCGCTCTGCCCCGCAAGGTACCACTGATCACACGCAACATCGTATCCCGAAAATCCTCGGGCCCCCCTCATCGCTTGAGCAGCGCACGCCTCGACACGGCGGGAGGGGCGGCAAACCCCTTCCGCCCTGCACCGCTCCACGTGCATGATACCAGTACATTGTGACGCATCTCCCGCTCAGAACAAACCCAACACGGCAGGAGACGACCATGCTGATCCTCTCACAGCGGCAACCACGCGTCCGCACGAGTCCGCCCTGCAGCTGTGCCCGCATAAAGAGTCGATCCCGGCCACGCCCGTACCCCGATCAAGATACTTGCCCCAACCGAGCAATCACCGAGAAGGGGACCACCTCGGGCCAGGTCGGCGGCCCGCCCCCGGCATAGCGAGGTCTCGCGTTTCCGGCAAGGACCAAAGGCTGATCACAAAGCCCACCATAGCCATGCATCCAAAGAAAATCAGCCCCGCGCCCGCTCCCCAACGAACCGAAAGAAAACCAAAGGCCGTCACACCCACCAACCCGCCCACGCGGCCCCAGGCCTCGGCCACCCCTTGCGTCATCGCGCGCACATTCGGGTCTGCCTGCTCGGCTGCCGCAATCACCGTCGTCTTGTCCGGGCCCATGGCACCAACCGCGTACGCAATGCCGAGGAGCACCGCCGCAACCACCACGGGCGGATGTCCCGATGCCCGCAACGTCATGAGTCCGAGCCCCGCTAGGGCAAGTCCGCGACCCAAAAACCCCCACACCTGCAGAGGGCGACGCCCCCAGGTCTCGATCAACCAGACGGTTGCCAGGGATGCCGGAATGGTCACCGCCTTGACCAGAGCACTTCCCCAGGCAGCGTCCCCCACCTTGATTCCAAACAACTCTACCAGAACGACCGGTAGAAAGAGGGTGAGTCCCTGGTCCCCGACTTGGTAACTGAACCAGTTCGCAGAGGAGGCCCAGAGTGTGGCAAGATTGGATGTCGACAGGATCTGGAGCGTGCGCCGCAAAGACGACCGCCGGCCGTGCCAAAGGCTCGACTCCGGCAACCGGCGGCGCGACCAAACCAGTGGAATCGCAAGAATGGCCCCGCCCGCCAACGGAAGCCTCCAGCCGAACGGGACCGATGCCGTAAGCGCCGCAACAGCGTAAGCCAAAACCATTCCGAAGCTCGTGCCCCAGAGGGCCCACGCCATGACCGCACCCCGGCGGTCAGACGCATAGTTTTCGGTAAGGTAGGGAAACACCACGGCGTATTCCGCACCGACACCCAGACCGACCAGGACACGCCAAACGGAGAGCCAGAGCCAATTGGGAGCCAGCGCGCAAGCGAGGGCGCCCAACCCAAAGGTGATGAAGTCGCCGATCAGGACGGACCGACGCCCAAAACGATCAGCCAGAAAGCCCGCCAAAAGGCTCCCGACAATCATCCCAATCAACGCCGCCGAAGCCACTGCCCCCAGTTGCGAACCGTCGAGATGCCAGCGATGCTGCAGGGTCGGCAGGGCAGTGGACAAAGCAGCCGTATCGTAGGTTGCAATGACCAATCCCAGGGCCGCGACCCAGGCAGCAAACCGCCGATCCCCCCACACCTTCACGCGCCCTCTCCCCACCCGCCGTCACACTAAGCGAATCCCTAGTTGACTGCTCGGGATTCTTCGGCGAATGATACGGCGGGCGGAATGACCCGTCAAGCGGGAGTTGAATGAGGCACCAATGCGCGTAGCGGGTCGAACCGTTCGACCGGACCGCCTGCAGGGACATGTTCCATCGATGCCTGCGGCGCCCTCAGCTAGAAAGCTCACGCCCCGGGATCTGCCGGGCCCTCGCTGACGTTCCCGTTGAGCCCATGTACGCTTCCCCCACCGGCTCCGAGGCACCCCTTGGCCAATGGCCACATGGTCCGGGATGTGGCTCGCCCCACTGCACGTGACACCCCTCAACATCCGCCCCCGCCCTGAACGGCGGTGGCACTGGCACACAGACCGCTTAGCGGATAAAGACGCAGCATGCCGTTCCCGTTCTTATCGTCTTTTATTTCCGGCTACTGCCGGTTTCCTATTTGAACGTTCCTGCTTCGCAGCAGCCGG
>JAJYVN010000156.1 GCA_021791995.1 Bacillota bacterium | reverse complement strand
CGGGGGGGCCGACGGCGTTGTCTTGAGCCGGAAATACTCTGAGATGACCATCGACAACCTTTCGGGTGCCGGGGACGCGCTTCGGGAGCTCGCTGGGATGCCGGTGCGCCAGAAAGAGGCGGACGGGCACGCTTCCGGGCCGTCCCCGCAACGGCCGTCGCCGTCGATCACGGCACCAGCTGTCCGGGCGGAACAGGGGTAGCCATGGCCATGCGAAGAGACGAGATAGTGCCGTGGTACGAGCGGACCCGGCGCTGGGCGCAGGTGAACCTGACCGAACGAGACCCCGCAGTATACGACGCGGAGCGATGGCGGGAGCAATGGCGTCACACTGCGGTGCAAGGCATCATCGTAAATGCAGGTGGCATCGTCTGTTATTACCCTAGCCGCTTTAGGTTGCAGCACCGCGCGTTGTTCCTCGGTGAGCGCGACCTGTACGGTGATATCGTCGAGTTGGGTCGCACGGAAGGGCTCACGGTGCTAGCGCGCATGGACTCCAACCGAGCGTCCGAGGAGGTTTTCTCTGCTCATCCAGAATGGTTTGCTCGGCAGCGAGATGGTGAGCCCTACGTGGTCGATGGGCGGTACATAGCGTGCCTCAATAGCGGTTATTACGAGGAGTTTCTCGCTGACGTCTTAAGAGAGATCATTGAGCGGAGCGACCCCGATGGTATCACTGACAACAGTTGGAGCGGCCTGTCGCGCCGGGAGATCTGTTACTGCGATAACTGCCGGCAAGTGTTTGCTCGGTCGGAGGGTTTGGAACTTCCATCCGAGCCGTCTTGGGATGACCTTAGATACCGACGGTGGGTGGCGTGGTCTTACGAGCGGCGTCTGGCGTTGTGGGATTACAACAACACTGTCACGACCAAGGCGGGTGGCGCCGACTGCCTTTGGATAGGGATGAACTCGGCCGACCCGGTGCGCCAAGCGGAGCGCCTGAGGGATCTGCGGGAGATCTGCCGGAGGACGCCGATCTTCATGTTGGACTTTCAGACCCGGCCTGCAGGAAGGGGGCCGCACAACAATCGAGAAGCCGGTGGCTTGTTGCACGAGATCCTTGGCTGGGACCGGCTGATCCCTGAGAGCATTGCCATGTACGCTGCCGGGCAGCCGACATTTCGTGTGGCTGCGAAGCCACCCCCCGAGGTCAGGCTATGGGCTTTCGAAGGGATGATGGGCGGTATTTCACCTTGGTGGCACCATATCGGCTCGGTGCATGACGACACTCGACAGTACGAGACGTCCCCGTCGATCTTCTCCTGGCATGAGCAGAACGAGGATGTGCTCTACAACCGTGAGCCGCTTGCGAACGTGGGGATCGTCTGGTCGCAACGCAACATCGACTTCTACGGGCGCGACCGAGCGGACGCGCTTATCAGCGAACCCTACTGGGGCGTGGCTAACGCACTTCTAGGAGCACGGATTCCGTGGCTTCCGGTACATAGCAAGGACATCCCTGATACGCCCGAGCGGTTTGCTGCCCTGTGGCTACCGAACGTCGGGGCGCTCTCGACAGAGGAGTGTGATCGCCTCCGAGCCTATTCAGAGAACGGCGGTTCGATCCTGGCCAGCGGAGAGACCAGCCTGTACGACGAGTGGGGTGACCGCCGAAAGGACTTTGAACTAGCCGACGTCTTCGGCGTTCATTCCAAGGACCTCCACGAGGGCGAGGTTGGTCGACGCGAAAGCGACTGGGAGACTTGGGATCGCCATACCTACCTCCGGCTGCACCGACCCGGGCCTACTCCGTCGGGTCAGTGGCCACAGGTCTCCGAGGAGAGCTTTGCGGCACAGTTTTTCGCCGGTCTCGAGGGTACCGACATTATCTCCTTCGGTGGGCGCCTAGAGGTCATCGAAGCCGATACTGGCTCGGTGCTCGCCACCTGGATGGAACCCTTCCCTATGTACCCCCCGGAAGCCTCCTGGATAAGAGAGGCCGATAGCAGCCTACCCGCGCTGGTGGTGAAGAACAGTGCGGTACGAGGCCTCGTCGCCTATCTCGCGGCCGACCTCGATCGCTGTTTCGGCCGGGATAGGCTACCGGACTGTGGCCAAATACTTGCCAACCTCACGCGGTGGGCCACAGGTTCGAACCAAATCCTTGATGTCGATGTGACGGGACTTGTAGATGTGCAGGCGTACCGGCAGGCTGGGCGGTACGTCCTTCACATTGTGAACCTCAACCATCCAGGCGTTTGGTGCCCCCCGGTGACCGAGTTCGTGAGTGTTGGGCCCCTTGTCGTAAGGTTGCGGGTCGCCGAAAGCTTTGTTGGTGAAGTGGCCCAACTTCGAGTAAGCGGACAAACAGTACCGGCGAAATGTGAAGGGGGGTGGTTGGTCTTTACGATCCCGTTTGTGACGGACCATGAAGTGGCTGTTGTTGGCTAGCTTACTGTATCGAATCTGATTGTGGAACAATGACTTACCTACACCAAGGGGGTAGAGAGTTAAACCAATGTCTAGATCAGCTAGATTATCGAGGAGCCGATGGCTCAGCGTGTTGCTTGCTTCCGGATTGGCATCTGTAGGTGCCGCCGCAATTGGGGCCGTTGGCACGAATGTGACGGCTTGGGCTGCGTCGACCGATGTTCTCTCGAGCAACCAGAGCAACGCTGGACCTTACCAGGACAGTTTCAACCCGTACCTGTCGACGAGCGCGGCGTCCACTGCTGGGCTTCAGAGCATGATTTACGAGCCGCTCCTTCAGTACGACGGGGCCAAGCCAAGCAATGTGTATCCGTGGCTGGCCACCTCGTACAAAAGTCTCAACCATAACCGAACATTCATCTTCTACCTCCGGCACAACGTGCAGTGGAGCGATGGTAAGCCGTTTACGGCAAATGATGTAGTGTTTACTTTCGACGCCCTCAAGCGGAACCCGGCTATCAATACCAACGGTATCCAGTTCACGTCGGTCACGGCTGTCAACAAATACGAAGTGAAGTTTCAACTGGCAAGTCCGAATGCCAGTGAATTGTACTACATTGCCACTACCTATATCGTCCCCGAGCATATTTGGCAGAGCGTGAACCCGAGCACGTACGCAGACAGTAACCCTGTGGGTACCGGGCCATATGTACTAAAGAGTTTCGCAACTACTGACATCCAGTTGACTGCCAATCCCCACTACTGGGGCGGTTCTCCTCATGTGGCCACGCTGAATTTTCCGATGTCGGACTCTGACCAATCGGCCGACACCATGATGGCGGCTGGCGGAGCGCAGTGGGGAGGGCACAACTTCGGGGACGTGGCAAAGCTGTACATCAACGGGGACCCCAAGTACCGCCACTATTGGTACATCCCTACTACATCGATCCAGTTGCTGCCCAATCTCACACAATATCCGTTCAATAACGTCGATTTCCGCAAAGCGCTTTCAGAGTCCATAAATCGGCTTGCGATCCAAAATGAGGCCGAGCACGGGTACGAATATGCGATCAAAACGCCGACCGGGTTACTACTGCCGAACTTTAGCAACGAATTGGCACCGCAGTTCAAAAACCTGCATTACATCCAGAATGTGGCAGCAGCGCGCGCGTTGTTGGCCAAGGCTGGGTTCACGCGCAAAGGTTCGGGGCCACTAATCGGGAAAGACGGTAAGGCTATCACGTTGAACATCGTGCTCCCGAGCCCATACTTCGACTGGTTCACAGTTGCAGACATTTTGTCCTCACAGTGGAAGGCACCTGCCATAAAGCTGAACGTGCCGCGCGTGTCTCTCGGTACATGGCAGTCGGACGAGGCGCTGGGGAATTTCGGTTTGACCCTGAACGTCGGCAACAGCGGTCCGAGCCAGTACTACATCTACAACGGCCTGTTGAACAATAGGCTTACGGCGCCAATCGGGCAGACGGCGACTGGTGACCTTGAGCGGTGGAGTAGCCCAGCGACGCAAAGGCTCCTTAGCACTTATGAAAGCGGCACGCCGGCTCAGCAAGCTGCTGCTCTCGACGGGCTAGAGAGCGTAGTCGTGAACGACCTGCCCTACATCCCGCTGATCTACCAATCGGGGTGGTTTCAGTACTCTAACAAGGACTTCGTAGGCTGGCCGACATCGCAAAACCCTTACGCGATCGGAGCACCGAACGGGCTTAATGCCGAGCTCGTTGTCCTGCACTTGCGGCCCCGAAGCTGATCGCGTGGGGAGCAGCCCGGCTTGGTGGAGGGTCGCGCCAAGCCGGGTCTGCCTGTGCCTGTGCCTGTGTGAAGGTGCAGGCTGGAGCGGTCTAAGGGGAGATGGTTAAAGGTGGTCTGCTTGAAGGTGTTCTGCAGCAAGGGGGTGTGAAGTGCTCTATTTGGCTCGGCGGACTGGTTTTTATGTGGTCACAGGGGTCATTGCCCTCAGCATTAATTTCTTCATCCCCCGGCTGATGCCGGGTAACCCCGTTCTTAGCCTTATCGCACGGTTCCATACCCAGATAACGCCGAAAACGCTAGCTGCGTTGGACGTGCTGTTCGGTGTGCACCACCGGGCGGGTCTTTGGGCCCAGTACACGCAATACTGGCGGGAGATACTCAGCGGAAACCTGGGTGTGTCGTTCACGTACTTCCCGACCCCAGTGACTCACGTGATCGGGTCGAGCCTTCCATGGACGTTGGTCCTCGTGGGTGTTTGCACAGTGATAAGCTTCGTGCTTGGCACCGTGATCGGGTGCGTAGTAGGGTGGCGTCCAGGTTCAGTCCTGGACAACCTCTTGCCGCTGTCCACGTTCTTCTCGACGGTGCCTTACTTTTGGCTAGGCTTGATCGCGTTGTTCGTGTTCGGTGGGCTCGTTCACTGGTTCCCCGTGTCGGGAGCGTACAACACTTCGGTGCCGATAGGGTGGACCTGGCAATTCGTGGGTTCTGCGCTGTACCATGCCATTCTTCCGGGGGTGACGCTGGTAGTGTCGACGCTTGCGTTTTGGCTGCTTCGAATGCGCAACATGATGGTGACTACGCTCGGTGAGGACTACGTGTTGCTAGCGGAAGCGAAGGGGTTGTCGCGCGTGCGGATAATGGGCATGTATGGCGCGCGAAATGCGATCCTGCCGAATATCGCTAGCTTCGCGATGGCTTTGGGGTTCGTGGTGACGGGATCGATCGTGCTGGAGGTCGTGTTCTCCTACCCTGGGATCGGTTACGTCCTGTACCAGGCAGTATCGAATGAGGACTACCCCTTGATGCAGGGCATCTTCTTAGTCATCACACTTGTAGTGCTGTTGGCGAACTTCCTTGCCGATTTTTGTTATGTGATGCTCGATCCCCGAGCACGCGAGGAGGCGTGAGGAAAGGATGGCTGTTCAGGAGGGAGACGCTATTGGTGCAGAGGAAGTGCTAGACGCTACGAGGAATGGGTTGAGTCGGAGGTCAGAATGGGGGTAACAGTGCAGGAGGGGCACAAGCGCCGACAGGTGACGCGCGCGTGGCGACGGCTGACGCACTCGCGGAAGATGTTCGTGGGCTGCCTGATCCTTGTGGTGTTTGGCCTCGTGGCGGTGTTCGGCCCGTTGATCGACACGCGAAGTCCGTCGGCGATGGGCGGGGCGGTACTGCAGGGACCGTCGGGAGCACACTGGCTGGGCACGACGGAGACGGGTCAAGATGTCGGCGCTCAGTTGATAGACAGCACCGGTTTCACGCTCATGGTGAGCTTCGGCGCGGCCGCGGTGGCAACTGTGATTGCTCTCGTCGTGGGGGTCGGTGGAGGCTACCTCGGTGGCTTGGCTGGCGAAGTCTTGTCCATGCTGTCCAATTGTTTCTTGGTCATTCCGGCGCTGCCGCTGGTGATCGTCCTCGCTGGGTATCTGCCGAGCAAGGGAGGCGTAGCACTGATCCTGGTGCTTGCGCTCACGGGCTGGGCTTGGGGAGCGAGAATCCTGCGAGCGCAGACGCTCTCCTTGCGAAGGCGAGAGTTCGTGCTAGCCTCACGTGTGTCTGGGGAACGTGGCTGGCGTATCCTGCTCTCGGAGATCTTGCCTCACGTGATGCCGATTGTCGCATCGGGCTTTGTGTTCACGGTGATTTTCGCGATCGTGACGCAGTCGTCTCTGGCATTCCTGGGCCTGAGTAATGTGAACACTTGGAGCTGGGGGACCATGTTGTATTGGGCGCAGACCAATGAAGGGTTGCAACTTGGTGCATGGTGGTGGTTCGTCCCGCCGGGCGTGTGCATCGGCCTCGTTGGCATGGCACTGGCCCTCATCAACTTCGGGATCGATGATGTGGTGAACCCGCGACTGCGGATTGTGGCGAGGAAACGGCACCGGTTGCTAAGACGTGAGCGTGTGCCGGAGACGCAGCCTGTAGTGGTGAAAGGCACGGGTTGGCGGCCTGCCAGTGCGGGTCAGGCGAGCGGCGACCGGGAGGTGGTGGCTTAGGTGACTACCGGGGGGCGTGTGAGCGCAGACGTGGTGGCTGAATCGCCGGAAAGGGGAGTCGCCGACCGTAGCCAGATTCAGGGTCCCCATGGGAAGCCCGACCTTCTGCTTGAGATCGAGAACCTGTCAGTTGAGTACGGCAGGGGGCCTGAGGCCGTTGTGGCGGTCGATGAGTTTGATCTAACGGTGGGACGCGGGGAAGTCGTAGGCGTAGTGGGTGAGTCTGGGTCTGGCAAGTCTACGCTGGCTTACGCGGTTATGCGGCTCTTACGCGAGCCCGGTCACGTTCGTTCGGGACGAATTGTATACCATCAGCGGAGCGCGGACGTTGGCGTGGAGTTGCTGTCCATGGAGACCAGACAGCTCCGCGTACTGCGCTGGGCTGAGCTGGCAATCGTGTTTCAATCGGCGATGAACGCATTGAACCCCGTTCTTACCTTGCAGGCGCAAGTCGAGGACGTCCTGCGTGCTCATTCCCCCTCAGCCAACCGGTCTTCTCGCGAACGCCGGGTAGCTGAGTTGCTCGGACTTGTTGGCATTCCCATCAGCCGCTCTCGCGCGTACCCGCACGAACTGTCCGGCGGCATGCGCCAGCGTGCTTTGATCGCGATAGCACTTGCGCTTAGCCCCGATCTTCTTATTATGGACGAGCCGACGACGGCTCTTGACGTTGTGACCCAGCGACAGATTCTTGAAG
>JAJYVN010000003.1 GCA_021791995.1 Bacillota bacterium | reverse complement strand
GATGCCCAACCGTTTTGCGGCTTGCCCTGTCGAGAGCATCTGTTCCCTTATCATAGGGTCATCATCCGATCACCGGCGCGTAATGTCAAGCGTCGATGTCTACTCCGGAATCGACGTGGCATCCAGTTAAGAAGATGTCAGCACCAATCTGAGCTCGTTCACGAGTACCGTGATGTCGGCCATACCGCGTTGGTATTGGCCACCTTGTAGGGCGGTGGGGTGTGCGCGGTTCCAGGGTCCATCTTGGTCCTGGGTGTAGATGATCGGATGCGGTCCGTGGACCCGTCCATGTAGATGCGGAAATCACTAGCCGGAGAGAGCGCCTTCGGCTTGGGCAGCTACGCAGCATTCTTATCCATCGGATAACCGTGAAACGTCCAATGGAAGGGATGTCCTTCCCCACCATGCCAACCTTCAACGAACGCCTTGATGCACAATCCATCCGTCAGCAGTAGGTCCAGAAGTGGCAGGTACGGGTCCGAGAACAGGAGGGACGACTGGCTAGGCGAGGGCAACACTAAAAGGGGTTAGCCACCTTCCAGTGACGCCCCCTCTGCCTACCGCCGACCTTGGACCCACCCGTAGCAGGCTCTTCAGAGAACTTCCGTCAATGCGATGCGACGCCCCTCTTCATGCGATCGCACCATGGCCTCCATCACCGCGATTACCGCTGCGCCCTGTTCCAGCGTGCAGGCATGTGGCCGGGTCGGGTCGGCTGCGCCAGAAATGAGATCGGCAAAGTGCTCAAGGAGCGCTGTTGTGTCGCGTTGGTATCCGGTCTTGGGTGTCTCGAGTGTCAGGACCGTCAGACCCTCGGGTGCTTTGGGCCCCGGTTCATGCACACCTGCGTGACGCGATACCCGTAACGTCTGCCAATCGGTGCTGGTGATGATGCCGTGCGTACCAACAAACTGAATAATGTTGGTCGCCTGGCGGGCACCGAACATACTGCTCTGAATGGCCGCGGCGCGGCTCCGTTGATCGAAGTCGACCAGCAGGGTCACGCAGTCGATCGTGCGGTCGGCCGCGACCGTGCCGCGGCGCACATGCGCCATGACGCCGTCTGGCTTGCCGCCCATCGCCCACAGTGCGAGATGGATCACATGGGTTGTATCGTCCATAATGCCACCGTAATGATCAGGGATGAAGAATTGCTGCATCAGTGGGAGACGGTGCGCGGTCAGGAGGGCCTGCACCGTATGGATGGCTGGGAGTTCAACGGAAAGAGCCATCGCAAAGGGGGTGGCTCGAAATTGGTACCCCACCACGGCAACCACGTTGGCCTTTTGGGCTGCGTTCGCAAGGAGGAGGGCTGCACGGGAGGTGTCGGCCAGGGGCTTCTCCACATAGATGTGCTTGCCAGCCGCTACGGCCTGGAGTGCAACCGGTACATGGGAGCGGGTGCCGGTCGTGATGATGACGCTCTGCAGCGCACGATCCGATAGTAGACGCCCCAGATCACCCTCTGCTGGCACACCCAATTTGGCGGCTGCCGCGAGCATCCGAGGCGTATCGGTGTCACAGACGGCCACTAGGGAGAATTTATCCGAACTAGCCAACGCGGGGCCAATCCACTCCGTGCCTCTCGGTCCGCATCCGATCAGCGCAGTCGTCACGGCCACGGGCGCACCTCCTAACTTCGTGTACCGCGCAAACATTTACGTGTATGCGGTCTGCCGCACCGCGCTTACCGCTGGCTTTGCCAGCCAGCCCCTCCCGTGATGCATAAAGCGTCGTCCTAACCCAGTCGCCGTCCCCCTTTGCCTTCGTTACGACATCGTACTGACATAACATCGTGCTTGCTGCCATGATCCGGCAACACATTTTCTCATTCATGCAATCGGTTACTGACCTCGCCGCCCCATTTCATTCCATGGTGTCTTCCCTCTCGCCACCGACTTTGCCGTGGACCTGCCCTACGTAGATCGTTGCCTGCTCCTAGGCAAACTGCATTGGCTCCAACCGGCCTCACGGGTCACCCCGATTCCTCCGCCTTACACATAGGGGCCATCGAGCCGCGAACGCCTCCCCGGTCGGCGAGGAGAAAGCAAGCGGCCTCTTGCCCATCCCCGACAGACATCATGGGCGGATCCTGCCGTCGGCAGACCTCCATCGCATACGGGCACCTAACCAAAAACGGACATCCGGCAGATCCCACCGTCTCGCCACTCTCGATTGCCGACTCCGGGAGGGATGTCTTCCATCGCTTCTTTGGGTCGGGCACCGGAATGGAGCTCACAAGCATCTGCGTGTAAGGGTGTTTCGGGGCGTGGAGTATTCGGTCGATGGGCGCACGCTCGACGACGCGTCCCTGGTAGAGCACCAGGGCATTGCCACCGAGGTAGTAGGACGTCTCTAGATTATGGGTTATAAACAGACACGACATCCCCGCATCCCGGAAATCCAGGAGAATATTCAAAAACATCGTCCGCAGGGCCGCGTCAATCATCGACACGGGTTCGTCGGCGATCACCAGTTGCGGTCGCAATAGGTGTAGTCGGGCCAGCATGACCCGTTGGCGTTCGCCGCCAGAGAGTTGGTGCGGGTAGCGGCCAAGCACGTCGCGTGGCCGAAGGTCAACGGCACGGAGTGAGTCCTCCATGCGCTGCTGCGCCTCGTGGAGGGACGACGCCAAGTGAAAGCGACGCAGCGGCTGCGCCAGCACACGGTCCACGGTATAAAACGGATTAAAGATCGCATAGGGATCCTGAAAGACTGCCTGCACCTCACGGCGAAATTGTCGCCGCTTGGCACCAACGAACCGCGCGACATCCTCCCCTCGGTAGAACACGTTGCCCGCGCTCGGACGATCGAGTCCGAGAATTAGCCGAGCGAGCGTTGATTTTCCACTGCCGCTCTCCCCAACGACAGACAACACCTCTCCTCCTGACGACCCGAGTGTCAGGTTCACATCAGAGACCGCTCGGACTTGCACAGGGCGTCCCAAACGACGCTGCCAGAACACGCGGGACAATGACCGCGTTTCCAATAGGGCCCCGGACACGTCCAGCCCCCCTTTTCCCCATGTCACGCTCAAACCGGGTGATCTTGCAGTCGGGTGCCAAACCGTCCGCCGTCTAGAGTCAATCGGGCGCGCATCGCGTCAAGGCGTTTGCTCTCGGTCGGTTCGTACAGATGACATGCCACCAAGTGCCCCGAGGCGTCCTCCCGGCTTACCGGAGACTCGGAACGGCAGCGATCGAACGCGAAGGGGCACCGAGGATGGAAGCGGCAACCGACCGGCCAGTTCGCCGGGCTCGGGGCCAACCCCGGAATGCCAAAGAGACGCTTGCGTGGTCCCTCCATACGCGGCATGGAAGCAAGCAAACCTATTGTGTACGGGTGCAGCGCCGTACTGAAGATTTCTTCAACTTCGCCGAGTTCAACGACCTGTCCAGCATACATCACGGCAACCCGGTCCACCAATTCCGCATGCACCGCGAGGTCGTGACTGACGAATAGTAGCGCGCTGTGATGCTCCCGCCGTGCGCGTAGCAGCGTTTCCAACACCATCCGTTGGGCGTTGACGTCAAGGCCCGTGGTTGGTTCGTCCGCGATTACCACATCAGGTCCAAGCGCCAAACTGTTGGCGATCAACACGCGTTGCCGCATCCCCCCCGACAGTTGGTGGGGATACGCGCTCAGGAGATCAGGCGAGAGGCCAACCGAAGCCAACAGGCTCCCGAGTCGGGACAGTGTGATCTTGTCCGTCGGCACGCCATGCGCCGTCATCGCGTCGGTGAGTTGGTCGGCAATACGAGCGACGGGATTTAGCGAGTTCATGGACCCCTGCGGGACGTACGCCAAAGCCGTCCAGCGCAATCGTCGGACCTCTTCCGCCCCAAGCCGTAGAATGTCCACAGCGGGCCCAGTGCGGGGGTGGAAGAGCACGCGGCCGGATGGAATCTCACCCGGAGCTTGCACCAGTCGCAGAATCCCCTCGACCATGGTCGACTTGCCACACCCGGATTCACCGGCCAGTCCCAGGATCTCCTCGCGTCGCAGACGCAATGAAGCCCCATCTACCACCCGAAAGGTCGTGCCTGCGCCGTGGTAATGCACCGCGAGGTCCTCGACCTCCAGCACTGGCTTATCGGGCTCGGTCAATCCATCCACGCCGCCCCACATCTCCCCTCCCGACCGCCAGCGGTCGGCCACTCAACCTCGGCTCTTGGACCCCTTCAAGCGTGGGTTGAACTGGACATCGAGACCAACGTTAATCAGGTTTAGCCCCACAAATAGCGCAATCAGAATCAACACGGGCACAACAATGATTTGGCTGAACCCGATACTCAAAACTCCCTCGGACAGTCCGTATTGAATGAGCGTGCCGAGGGAGAATGCGTTTTGCCCCAGCCCGATGATCGACAGACCGACGAGCGACCCAATGGCACCCATAATGCTGCTGGCGAGCCCGACTCCGAGATAAGGATACATGTTGGGTAGCAGTTCTTGTCCGATAACCGCGATATGGCCCGCCCCGGATAGGCGCGCCATATCGACGTACGCCATCGAACGGAGCATCAGCACCTGCGCTCGGATAGCCCTAGCGGCACCTGCCCAACTGAATATGCCCAAAATGATCGCCAGTTCCGTAACGGACAGGTTCCGCACAAACGCGGCAAGTACAGCGATCAGTGGAAAGCTCGGAATGACCAACCAGGCGTCGGTCACCGTGCGTAGCGCCTCATCAACAACGGTCCCGCCAAAGTAGCCGGAGGTGAAGCCGACGCAGATCCCGATGAATGTCCCAAGGATGCCGGCTTGGAGGCCGACCACGAGGGAGTTGCGTAACCCGAGCAGCGTCAGCGCCAGGATGTCCTGGCCAAACTGATTGGTACCGAGCGGATGCGCCCATTGTGGATGAGACCAGGAAGCGAATATGCCAACTGCGGTTGGACCGGCTGCCCCGGACCAGAAGGGTGCGAGCCACGGTTCGGAAGCAGCAACCACAACAATCAGGCCCGTAATCACCATCCCAGCCAGCAGCCGCCCGTCCCAATGCGTACTTCTCAAGGCACGATTCGCTCCTTCATCACTCAATGCGTGGGTCAACCAACGGCAAGCACAGGTCGAGCAGCAGGTTTGCGGTCAGCACTGTCACGATGGAAATCAGGACAATACCCTCCAGGACGTTGTAGTCGAGTTGTGTGAGCGCGTTGACCAGGAGCAAACCGATCCCGGGATAATTAAAGATGTAGCTGACGAGGTAGGCCCCGTTCACGGCGAACCCCAGCGAGATCCCAAGCCCTGTAATTTGCGGCAACATGGCGTTGCGGAGTACGTAGTGCCGCAGAATCGTACCAGTTCTCAACCCCTTCGCCTCCGCGTAGAGCAAAAAGTCCTCGCCCATGATGCTGACTACTAAGGCACGCGTGGAGATCGCCCACCCCAAAAAGGAGGTGATCACCAGTGAGCAGCCCGGAAGGATCGAATGCTTCAAAACGCTCCCGATGAATCGGAAGTCAAAGTGCGGAGTCAAGGAAGCGGCGTACGCGCCCTGCTGGGGAAGCCAAAGTAAGATAAAAGCGAAGAGAAAGACGAGCCCCAACGCAGCCAGGTAGTACGGGATCTGCGCACCAGCCAAGGCGAGCGTCGTGAGGGTGGGAGCCACAACTGTGTCCTTAAACCACGCGAGCAGTAGCCCGGCCACCAGCCCCATGATCCACGAGATAAGCACTGCCGAGCCAAAGAGCCCCACCGTCCACGGAAGGGCGTGGAAGATTAGTTCGGATGCCGGCTCTGGAAAGGCGATAAATGATGGCCCCATATTGCCTCGTAATAGGGTATTCGTGAGGTAGCGGTAGTACTGCTCAAAGACGTTGCCGTTTAGGCCGAACTCCTTGTTCCAGAACGCGATAACCTGGGAAGACAGCGGCACCTGCTGGCCAAATTGATTCTCCATTTGCTGCGCATATGCATCGATCGGGCTCCCAGGTATCAGATGAAAGAAGATGAACGTCACGGTAAATGCCGCCCAGATGCTGAGGACGTATCCGCCGAGTCGGCGAACGACGACCATCAGAACCCGGCGCCTACGGACAATGCGAGCGGCCCGCAGGGCAGTGTTCGGCACGGAGTCCGCCAGCTGCGATTCCTGAGGGGCGTGGGGGACAGCTCCCCGACGTTCCATGCTCAACCTCCGATCGAAATGTATGTACCGGAGCGTTGTGAGTTCGGCCAGTGGGTCGCGGGTCGGCACATCCATAATGAGCCGCGACCCATCCGCCAGAACCGAGCTTTCTCACACCGATGTGAGCTTGAAGAGCGCCTGAGCGAATGTGGACCATTGCACGTCGGCACTTACATACATGTCGGCACCGGTCGGCCAACCCTTCCACACGTGCGTGCTGGCAACGAACTGATTCACTTCCTGCACCAGAGCAACAAATGGGCAATCGGTGATGAATTGCTGGAAGGTTTGGTCGTAGAGGCTGGCACTCGCGCTACCCGGTGCCGCAGACGTGAGGCTAGCCACAAGGCTGTTGAGCTTGGAATCGTTGAGGCGCGGAAAATCCTGGTTCGCCGTCGGTTGGCCGACCGGCGGCACACCGGTCGAAACCAGGGCCGCATATAGACCGAGGGGGTCAATCGCACTACCTGGGGCACCGTACAGCCACGCCTGATAGCTTCCACGACGCATGGCGTCTAGAAACGTCGCACCGTCGGAATTCGACTCCACCTGAACGGTAATGCCTTGGGTCTTACACTCCGACGCCAGCAGCGTGACGATCGCATCGGAGGGTGAGGTCAACGTGTCGTTGAATGCCACGGAGAACGTTAGCGGCTGCCCGTTGAGCATCCGCTGCCCGGAGGAATTCTTAGGAGCAATCTGGTCCAGCAGTTGGCCCGCGGCGGTCGGATTGTAGAGGTATTGACCGTTGTTAAGCGCGGACTGCGCTGTTGAAGTCTGGTACTGCTTCAGCGTACCATTGTCCATCCAGGGGAAGGTGCATCCGGTCGTTGGAGGCGACCAGAGCTTTCCCATGGAGGTGCGGTTGCACAGCATGGCGATCGCGTGGCGCAGTTGCTGGTTACTGAATGGCGCGGTTGCACAGTTGAAGTACAAGGCCAGCGGGCCCGTTGGGACTACGTCAAGAATGGCCTTGTACTGGCTTTGGGCCAGTGTTGCCTGCGCGGAAGAGAGACCGCCTGGTATGTCCATGACCCCGCGGCTGAAGTCGATGAGCTCCTCATCCGGCGGTGCCGGTGTACGGGAGACAATGTATTGCATCTTTGGAAAATTGCCAATGGCCTTGCCCCAGTAGTTTTCATTCCGCTTCCAGATGATCATCCCGAGGGTCGGGTTGGACTGATCGAGCAGAAAGGCCCCCGTGGTCACGGGCGGATCGTTGGTGAAAGTGAGCACGTTCTGGCCGCTCCAGACATGCTCAGGAACAACGTAGGCGGCGATGTTGCCATTGTCGTACAGAATCGACTGTGCAAATCGTGGTTGCGGCGATTGGAACTTGAACTGGACAGTGTACTTGTCTAGCGCCGTCACGGTGTCAATGACACCGTTTAAGCTTGCATAGGCGAATTCCTCTGCATTTTCTGCAGCAGCGCCGAAGGAGAAGACGACGTCTGCGGAGGTGAAGGGCTGGCCGTCGGACCAGTTCACACCTTGCCGTAGTGTCATCACCCCAGAGGCGTAGTCACTGGCAGGTGTATACGACAGAGCCAACCATGGTACTACCTTACCGGTGGGAATGTTCAGGAAAAAGTACGGCTCAACCACGAACTGATTAAAGCCGTTGTCGTAATCCCTCCCCTTCGGCCAGAACGGATTGAACGAGTTGAAGTATGTGAACGGCCCAACGTCCTGCACGAAAGACTGCTCGCGTGGAACCGGCAGGCTGTTGGCCGAGGCCGAGGCCGAGGTGCTCGAACTGTGCGTGGACGTTGGAGACGAGTGGCGTGAACCGCACGCCGCGAGCAACGAGGTCACACCAGCTCCGGCAACGGCGACCAACATACGCCTGCGGGTGAGTTGGGGACTTAACCTATCCTGACTCACTTTAACTGACCTCCCATACGCCTTGCATCTTGGGCACGGGGGCTGAGACGACCACGCCGTTATGCAGCGTGCGCAGGACACGAAGAAGCACGAAACTGATCGGGGAGGAGCGCACCACCCTCCCTCACGCGAATGTACGGCCGCTGCCACGGTGAGTCCGACAGGCGCGGGACACCGCTTCGCAGACCCCGGGCCATGTCGCACCCCTTGAGGTAATCGCTGTAGACCATCAGAAACCGCAATCCTCGGGCACCGCTACGCCCAGAGTTATGAAGTAGTATGAGTTGGACGACAATGACCGAATCGGGACGAACGACTGCGTCAAGACTGCCCGCAGGAGCGACAAGTCCGGGAACGGCCTTGATTCCATCCGGCATCGTACCCTGCACCGTGACGTGCCCGATGCGATGATGCTGCGTACCGAACCAAACATTCGGCGGTCCTTCACCATGTGGGCAGGCGTCTTTGCACATCGCGGAGGAGGGGATCTCCTGCGAATAACCCCCGCTCCTGTGATAGGCCCAAGCGTAGTGGATCGCACGGCTCGACTCTTCTCCGCGACTTTCTAAGGCGACGACGGAATCGGGTAATGGTTCTTCGCAACTCAACTTCTCCCCCATCAGGGGAGCCTCAGTGCATATACCGGATCGCACCTGGTCGAACAAGCGGGTATCGTCCGAGACGCGCATGAGAAAGGGCAACGGGTCGTTGGGCAGCCGAACCTCACAGAAGCGCTTGCCGCCGTCCGCACGTTGCGCTGGATCATGCCAGCCACTTCGTCGATTAAACAGTAGGGCAATCTGCATAACCGACGGAATGCGATACTCCAATTCGTCCCGCGTGCGGACCAGATCGCTCGCATCGAAAGCGCCTGGGAACGCCGAATAGCCCTCGCCGTCAACCTTGCCCCGTGGTTGCCATACTGCTTCCACTTGCGTGCACACCCCAGTGACTTTGACTTCCCAATCCGCGCGTGGCACGAAGCCTCGTGAATTCGATATAAAGCGCAACTCTCGATACCGCAACTCAAGCTTAGCACCAACCACAAGTAGACGTCAATCAGATCGAACTATATCGAAAGCAACGCCATAGACTTCGACATGCAGGTAGGTGATGGCGCAGCCAATACCCGTCGCGCACCAGCTAACGAGTGACCAGCCGCGCGGACTACCCGCCTTGACCTGCCATACATGGAGCGAGACACGGAGGAGCAAAACGGTTATCTGCGCGGTGGGAAGAGACAGATCAGAGGAACGCAGGGTAGGGACAGGCGATGGTGCCCGGGTTTCACGCCAGGCCATCGACGCCAATCCTCCCAAACCGGGCGTTGTCTCTTGCTGGACCTGTCGCGGCTCACCCCGCGGCGGGGCCGTTCCTCCAGAGCCGTGCTGCCCGCCTGGCGACCAGTGCTGTCCAGCGGAGACGGGTTGCTAACCCCCTCCATATATTGTCCCGCTACGGACTTCGGCACCCGCGCTCCCCGCGCTCACGCTGCGCCGATCATCTTGTGACCCTGACCACGGAGCCTTCCAAGCCCCCCACGCGCCCACGCTACAAGCAGCACGAAATGATAGACAACAAGCACCGAAGGTGTTATACGTAATTTCGATATCGACCAAATTTAACTTCGCTTGCCTTCGATAGTGTCTGGGCGAATCGGGAGGGTGGGGCGAGGACCAATGCAGGGGAGGCGGCGGTATATGTATCGGGTAGGGATCATCGGGTGCGGGGAGATCGGTCAGCACCACGCAAAGGCCTACGCGGCCATGCCAGACGTCCAATTGGTCGCCGTCAGTGATGTGGTCGCGGAGGCAGCCACAGCGCTTGCCAAGCAATATGAGGGGGTGACAGCGTACCAGGGTCATCAGGAGATGCTTGAGAAAGAGGCACTGGATGTCGTGAGCGTGTGCACATGGCCCCAGGTTCGAGCCATGCTCGTCTCCGATGTGTGCCGCCACGGCGGTGTCCGACTGATTTACGCCGAAAAGCCGATGGCGATGAATCTCAAGGAAGCGGACGCGATGGTGGAAGCAGCGCGACAGGCCGGGATCCTGCTCGTCGTCGGACACCAGCGCCGTTATGGGGCTCGCTGGAGGCAGGCGAAGGAGATGCTGCATGAGGGTGCCATCGGCCAACTGATCCGCATTGAGGCAGCCTGCGAAGGATGGGACGCGTTCCAGTGGGGCACGCATTGGGTTGATATCATGCGCTTTTTTAACGACGATCAGCCCGTCGACTGGGTCCTCGCCCAGGTGGACCGGCGCTGGGACCGGATACGCTTCGGCCATCGCATGGAGACCGAATGCATCGCGCAGATCGGGTTCCATAACGGTGTCCGCGCCGTGCTCGAGACCGGCGATCACATCGTCGGCGCTGGCTTTTACAACCGCCTGATCGGTACCGACGGCATGATCGAGGTCGATGCCGCCAAGAAGATTCCACTCCGAGCGTTCACTCGAACCGGGTACATTGTTCCAGAACTCCGGGATGCTGAACCGAACTTTCCCTCCGAGGTGGGCCGGGCTATATCGTCTGCGCTACGCACGGTGGAGGCAGGTTCGCTCGAGCATCCTCTCAACGGAGCTTCCGCGCGAGCCACCACCGAAGTCGTGATGGCGATCTACGAATCCGCCCGGATCGGCCGTCTGGTCGAGCTCCCCCTGCAGCAGAATGATTCGCCGCTCGGGCTGATGCTTGGGCGCGTTGGTGTTCCCTTGGTTGTTGCGCCGTAGTGGTTCACCCGGCAGAGGGGAAGGTCTGGCGGCCGTGGAGATGACATGGAACCCGGATCTGGGCGAGTTACGCTTTATCACGGGAGATTTGGAGGGCACGTTCATTGCGGACGGCCTTCACCACGGGGTCACCCACTTGGTGCACCGCCCAACGGGGGTTGTGCTCGCCCGTCCAGGCCCACTACTCAACGTCTATCGTTTACTGTGCCGCGACGGCTGGTTGGGGGAGGCGCGCGCTACCCGTCATGTGGTGCAACGCGTTCCCGACGGCCTGCGTCTGGTGTGGGCAGCAAGGCCCGCTCACCTGGCCCACCTGGAGGCAACCCTTCGCCTGCAAGCGGACAACGCCCTCGACATGGAGATCGAGGTCACTGGACACGCTGCCTACGAGGACTATGAGGTGTTCCTTTCCAACTACTTCGACCACAGCCTGCAGTCGGGGGGCTATGTGGTGCCCGTGCCTGAGGATCCGGAGGCCAAGGAGGGTCGTCCGATCCAACTCGAGCCGAAGGCACATCCGGTGTACCGCGGTCTGTACGTCACCCTGCCGCGTGACAGCCACGCGGCACAAATGTTCTGGGACGGGCGCTGGCATCGGGGGCGGAACTGGGCGGAGTTCATGCCCGCCCGGCCGTACGCGCTACCCCTTGGATACTACCGCGACTCCGCCTCGGGGGTGGACGCATTGGTCATGGGCCTGAGAGCAGACCTGGCGGCGGTCAGCATTGCGTACCATCCGGGAGACGCCGGACCCGACAACGTTTCGAACCATCACTCCCTGTATCTGTCCCTTTGGGGGCAGAACCTTCGGCCCGGCGTGCACTGGCGAACGGCGGTCCGGCTGGTGGCCGGCAGATGGAACGGGGACCCGGATGCACACCGGGCACAGTGGGACGCTTTTGCCACCTCGTCCACGGTGCGGACGGGGAGCTTTCCGGTCGACAACGCATCTCCTGTATTTGAGCGCTAGGCGATGATCCAAAGACCGACGGAACAACTGGGGGGCAGAGAACAATGGCGGTTCGTATCGGATTGGTCGGAGCGGGCGGAATCGGTCGTTATCACGTCGACCAACTGGCCAAGCTCGATGATGTACAGATCGTGGGGGTGGCGGACATTGTCCTCCCGCGAGCGGAGGAATTGGCCCAGCGTGCCGGGGGATGTCGGGCTTTTTCGAGCCACATCGAGATGTATGACGCAACGACGCCGGATGCGGTATGCATCGGTATCCCGCCATTCGCCCACACCGATCAAGTGACCGCCGCAGCGGAGCGAGGCATCGCCGTCTTCGTGCAGAAGCCGCCCGCCCTCACAATGGAGAAGGCCCGTGCGGTCGCAAGTGTGATCAACCAGACCCATACAATCTCGGCGGTAGGCTTTCAGGACCGCTACCTCGATGTCATCGCCGAGGCCAAGCAGGCCTTGGTGGGTCAAGAGCCGGGATTGGCCATGGGATACTGGATGGGCGGGTTTCCCGAGGTGGGATGGTGGCGGCGCCGCTCGGGGTCTGGCGGTCAAGCTGTAGAACAGACCATCCACATCTTCGACTCAGCGCGCTACCTCTTCGGCGAAGCGGAGTCCGTCGTTGCGACCGCGCAGACCGGACTCATGACGCATGTGCCGGATTACGATATCGATGATTCGTCGGCGATGACGATCCGATTCCGTAGCGGGGTGCTCTGCACCATCTTTTCCGCCTGTTTTCTGCGGGAAGCGCCCGGCCGCGCGGGAATGGACATCTTCTGCCGAGACCTGAAGGTTGAATACGATCTGCGCTCTAGCGTGCGCATCCGGGACCGCCGTGTGACCCGAGAGGTCCGATGCACCAACGATTTCAACCGTGACTGCATGAAGACGTTTGTAGATGCGGTACGCAGTGGGGACCCAAGTGCCATCCGGTCACCGTACGCCGACGCCGTGGAGACGCTGGCCCTTCCGCTCGCTGGCGAGCGGTCGCGTCAAACGGGGACGGTCGTGCGACTGGACTGACGGCAGCGAGCCGGCACGGTCGCGACGGTGGGAGGGGACTGCGACATGGGGGGCGGCCGGTGTGGGGTCCACCTCCTCGCGTGGGGCGCGGACTGGAACGTACCACACTTCGATCTACCGCGCGTCTTTGGTATCTGTCGCCAGTTGGGCTTTGCGGGCATCGAACTCCCGTTCCTATCGCCGGTTCCGGCGAGCGGGTTGGGGCCGGTAGCACGGGCGGCGGCGGCCGAGGGGTTGTGGTTAACTGCATCGACGGCTTTGCCTGCAGATTGCGCATTGGTGGATCCTGATCGGGCCGATCGCGCGAAGCGGTGGTTGCGCCAAGCGGTACAAGCGGCGGCAGCGTTGGGCTCGCCAGTGCTCGTTGGCCCCATGCTGGCACCGGTGGGCGAACTGCCCTCCGGTCCGGCCCGGGCGCTCGCTCCTACCGTCGAGCACTTGGCGGAACTGACCGAGTTCGGCGCGGCTCTGGGTGTACGGATCTGCATCGAACCGCTGACTCGCTATGAGACGGACACGCTCAACACGCTTGCGCAAGGTGAGGAGTTGTGCCATCAGGTGGGTGGCGGGCTCGCACTCACGGCCGACACCTTTCACCAAAATATTGAAGAGGCCAACCTCCTCGAATCCTGGCAGGCGCACCTCTCGGTCATCGGCCACGTTCACTTCAGTGAGAACCATCGAGGCCCGATCGGCACTGGTCACATCCCCTGGCCTGATGTCGTCGCCCTTTTGGAAGAGGGAGGCTATCGCGGGCGGATCGTGGTGGAGGGATTCAACGGGCGCGTGCCTGAGTTGGCACGGGCGACATGCATCTGGCACCCTCGAGCCGATTCTCCCGAAGACTTTGCAACGCACAGCGCCGAACGGCTACGGACGCTTCGCTTATGAGTCAGTTGGCATGTGAGGGGGGGCTCTTGAATGCAGATTGCATTCCACACAGATGCGTTCAACAGTGTGTACTGGAACATTCAACAGTGTGCCCGCTGGGCCGAGGGGCATGGTATCACCCGGATGGAGTGTGGGGTGATCGGCGGGGCGGCGTGGAGCCAGGCGCTCGGATATTACCCGCACCTCTCCTTGCAAGATGACCCGCGAATCGTCGCACGCAGCTTGGGCGCCTTCGGCGTGGAGTTGAGTTGCTTGGACGCGGCCTATCCCTTGGGGGGCCTCCGCGGCGCGACCAATGGTGTTCCGTATGTCAAGGATGCGATTCGATGGGCCTATCTCTCGGGCTGCCCCCGCGTCGATACAACCGACGGACTGCACGAGGTCCCGGGCATGACCGACACCCAGGTGCTGGACCTGATGGTGCTATGCTATCAAGACATCCTGGGCGTGGCACAGGAGTATGGGATCACGGTGCTGGTCGAGCCGCACGGCCACTACACCACGCAACCGGAGTTCATGGAAGCCCTGCTCACTCGGCTGGACTCTCCCCTTCTCGGTATGACGATGGATACGGGGAACGTATTCATTAGCGGCCATGACCCCGTGGATTTTTGCCAGCGATTTCTGCATCGGGTGCGCCACGTGCACGTCAAGGACGTCAGCGAAAGCCTCGCTTCGATGGAACGTGGCCTTGCGACTGGAATCGCGCTGAGCCCGGCGCCGATTGGTGCAGGCGTGAATGCGCCCGCCATCAAAGCGGTGCTGGAACTCCTCTCGAAAGCGGGGTATGACGGCGTTCTGACCCTCGAGTCGGATGCGGCTGGCGGCCCCGTGCTCGAGCGCGGGGTGGCGTGGCTGACCGCGCAGTTGGCACATCTCACGCGCACGGGTTGATGGATGCTGCGGTAGCCTACCAACCACAGCCCTGGGGTCTTTGTCGATCGAGGTCCAAGAGCGGATGCGATTCTGCAGGGGCGGCGAATTGCACGCTTGGGCCGAAAACTATGGCAGAACGCCTGGGTTTGGCACGGCGCAGAGGCGGAGCGGAGCCCTGTCTGCCCGATGCAGCCGCTTGGACGAGGCGTTTCCACTGGAGGGAGAAGGATACCCCGCACGCTTCCGGCGCGGACCGCCGTGCCGAACAGGCGATGCCCGCGTTGTAGTACGTCTGAAGTGGAAGGGGATCGGACCTTGCGAGTTGGTCCTACCCAAGCAATGAGGACCATGAAGACAAGTCGACGCCGACAGGCGGTCGCCGTCGCAAGCCCAGAAGGCGCACCGGAGATCGTGGGCACCAACGTCGGACCATGGAAGGATACCACTTGGTACCTGATGCCATAACGGCTCTCCTCAGCAGAGGCTAGTCCCTAATCGGGCAGACCCTTGGCCCCGCACAATTTGCCCAAGCGGTTTGCCTAGGAGGATCGAGACAGCTCCCGGTGACCCGCCAACCCCTCTTGTGACGTATGGGCGACTTGCCTCACCCGCAGTGCGGGAAGAAGAAGAATGAGTGGTTAGTGCCAGAAGTTCGTTCCCCCATTCGGTACGGGGAAACCGCGGAACATGTCGCGCTCCAGGCTCCATGCCGAGTTGCATCGATGGCGATGGGGCGGGTGCACCAGGGCAATGCGGAAAGCGGAACGATGGGAGATGTTGATGGAGCGGATCAAGGCATTCGTCGAACGTTGGAAGAAGGCCATCGCGTCGACTGGACGTTTCACGGTTATCCCATGGAGGAGGCAGCGTAGGGGCCAACAGCGGAGGCGCTTTCCGGGCTGCAGAGATGATGCGTATCCTGCAAGCCAAGGGCTTTCCGCATCGAAACGTACGCTCCCGCATCGCATCGGATCATCTACACCGAGGATGAGGATGGACCCTAGAACCGCGCACGCCGCGCCTCCGTACAAGGCGACCCATACCAACTCGGTATGGCTGATCATCGGGGTAGGTGGGAACCGACGCCGCTTATCGGAACGCTAGACGAAGCCCTCCCGATGCTCGATTCCGGACCATAAACCACCTAGCGTATGGTGTATGCCGCTACTTCTCTTCCTCCGCCGATTCGGATCGACGTTGCCGCACCCTGGCACTCCTCCCTGCCAGGGGTTGCCGTGCCGACCGCTCCCCCGTACAATGTCGTTGTTTACCACAGAAGGGAATCACCCTTGCGATTCATCATTGGGCGTGCTGGCTCCGGAAAAACCACCACGGTACTCCAGGAGTGCTTAGCTGTAGCGCGCGATGCGCCGTGGGGACCGCCCCTCGTTCTCCTCGCCCCCGAACAAGCAACCTACCAATTGGAAGGCGCACTCTTGGAGGGTGGGAGCACGGCCGTGGCACGCATCCAGGTATTGAGCTTTCGCCGGCTGGCGTACCGGGTGCTGGAGGAGACCGGAGGATTGTCCACCCCACGGGTCGACACCTCCGGGCGACGGATGATCCTTCGCACCGTCGCACCCCTCCTTGCGACCGAACTGCGTGTCTTTGCTCGCAGCGTCTGCGATGCGGGCTGGATTGCGTCCCTCGCGGAAGAGATCGTGGAACTCGAGGCCTATCACCATACGCCCGGAGAACTGCTGCGCACCGCCGAGTCACTTGCGGACAGCACGGGCGACCGGCTCCATGACATTGCGCTCTGCTGGAGGGCATACCGCCAGCATCTGGGCACAACGTTAGGCGATCCCGGATCCGACCTGTCATTGGCAGCCGATGTGGTACATCGCACCTCCCTGGGTATGGCCACCTATTGGATCGACGGTTTCGCCGGGTTCACGCCGCGGGAGCTCCACCTTTTGGGCGCACTTCTCCGTGCCGGCGCAAAACTGAACATTGCGCTATGTCTTGACGCGCTCTCCTTCGCACCCGATGGGACGGGCGCGTGGCCCGCACCGGATCCCGATCAACCGTTCTATCCAACCCAAAAAACGCTCCACCAGCTCCTGGATCTCCGAGAGCGCTGCGCAGCGCCATGGAGTGGGACGCTTTCATTGGATCGCACCGGGAAGGCACCCTGGCGCTTCCGCTCCCATGAGGACCGAGCACGGATCGAAGCCGCACTGGCAGGACTCGATCCAGGACCAAGCTGTGCGGCTAAGAGCGTCAAGCTCCTTATGGCCGACAGTGCGCGCACGGAAGCTTTGTGCATCGCCGAGGAGATCGTGCGCCTCTGTCGGGAGGAGGGGCTACGATACCGCCAGATTGCCGTCGTCACCCATGACCTAGACACCTACGCCGACCAGCTCCACTCTGCGTTCTGCACCTATGGCATCCCCCACTTCATCGATGTGCGCAAACCCGCCGCCCGACACCCGTTGGTTCGCGTGCTGCCGGCTGCCCTTGGGATCATCCAGGAGGGTTGGACGGCGAACGCTGTTCAGCGCTACCTCGAGACAGACCTCGCCGCGATACCACGGCAACAGGCGGACGCAATCGCTCTCCTCCCGCGCCGCGACGGAGCCTTCTGGTACGAGGCCGAGCACAGCCCTTGTCCTCTGGTTACAGCACCCGTCCGGCGACTGGAATTGGCCCTGGCGGAGGGGATGACCGGGCACGATGCGGCCCTGGCCCTTCATGCCTTCCTCCTCGAGATCGGCGCAGAGGCGACCATGACCGAATGGGTGAATGGAGCCGAGCCCGAGGAGGCATCCTGGCACCGCCAGGTCTGGGCGTCCGTACTCGGGGTCCTCGATCAGGTCCAACTGACGCTGGGAGAGCAAATCGTGAACCTTGCGGAACTGGTCTCCGTGTTGGCCTCGGGACTGGAGGACATCAGCGTCGGGCTTCTCCCCCCCTGCCTTGACCAGGTGCTGTGCGGTTCCATCGATCGCAGCCGACACCCCGAACTCCGTTGCGTCTTCATCCCAGGAATGCTCGAGGGCGGGTTTCCCCGAGGCTCTCGCGAGGGTACCCTTCTCCGCGACGACGACCGCATCCGTCTGTCGGCTGCTGGCGTGGAGGTGGCACCGGACCGTGCGGAGGATCTTTTGCGCGCTCGCTATCTCGACTACATCGCCCTGACGCGCTCCTCCGAACGCTTGTATCTCAGCTATCCAGCGGGGGCGGAGCCAGCGGAAGCCCTTCGACGGGTGGTGGAGCTCTTTCCGGAACTACCGTCCTGGGGCCAGTCGGATGGACCCAGCGCGTCCCGCGGCATGGCCTTCCTAGCGGCAGAGATCATGCTGCGATCGATCAGTGGACAGGCCGGAGAGATCGAGTGGGAAACCGCTCGGCGCTGGCTGGCCGACCGCGATGTATCCCTTGCGCCGCCCACGGCGCCGGTGACCCCTCTCCCCCAACACCTGGTCCGGGAGTCGTATGCGGGGCGGCTGTTCAGCAGCACGCAACTGGAGTCCATGGCGGCCTGCGCCTTCCAACACTTTGCGCGCTTTGGCCTGCGGCTCCACGAGCACACCGACTCAGGGTTCTCTCCGGTCGAGGCCGGGAGGCTCATCCATGAAGTCCTGGCCCAGTTCATCGATGCCGCCCAGGAAAAGCATCTAAACTGGGCTGAACACAGCCGCGAACAAATCGAAACGTTGGCCGAAGAGGCGTTGTGCGAAGCCATCAATCGTTTGAGTCATGACTCCCCCACCAGCCGCCATGCGCTACAAAGCCTCCGTCATGATGTGCACCGGGCAGCCCAAGCGGTGGCGCACCATTTGCACGCGGGTTCCTACCGCCCCCTGGGCGCCGAGATCTCCTTCGGCAACCACGGCGACGACTGGCCTCCCTTACGCCTGGGTGGTCTTTCGATCGGAGGACGGATTGATCGGGTCGACGTGGCAATCAATCCGGACACGGGACGAACCGCACTGCGGATCATCGACTACAAAACAGGTAGAGCCAGCTTCCGGCTGCAGGGTCTTCTCCACGGTGTGGACCTCCAGCCCGCGATTTATCTCGCCGCCGCGCTCGCGGCCCGTCCCGAAGACGAGGTCGGCGGCATCTTTCTTCTGCCCACGGCGCATCGGTGGGACACCGTGGACGGACCACCCGATGACACGCCAGATTCTCCCCCACACCTGGAGGGAATCGCCCCAGCGGAACCTGCGGCACTCCGCTTACACGAGCGTATCCCGGACGGGAGCATCACCGGGGTTCGGCTGCGAAACGACGGCAAGCCACGCGCCGACGCATCGGTACTCTCTGCGCGAGGCTTCCAAGGCCTCATCGCCACCCTCACAGCGATAGTGGAAGACTTGGGACAACGCATCCAGGCAGGGGATATTCGCCCACGGCCTGTCCGCCGAGGAACGACTCTGGCCTGTCTCGGCTGTCCCTATCCCGCCGTCTGCCGCTTTGACCCGACGGCGGGCGACTCGTTTCGTCCGCTACCCGATATTCCAGCTGCGGCCGCGCGCGCTCGAATGGAGGAGAGGCGACACGATGGGTGAGGACTGGACGGAACCACAACGCGCGGCCATCATGGACCGTGGGGGTCATGTCGTTTGTCTGGCAGCGGCGGGAGCCGGCAAGACCGCGGTCCTCACCGAGCGCGTCATCGGACGCTTGGCGGATCCGGTGGACCCGCTGGACATCGATCAGCTCCTCGTCGTAACGTTCACGCGCCTCGCTGCCGCCGAGATGCGCCAGCGCATCGCAAGCGCGCTGCGACAGAACCAGAGTCGCTCACCTCGGGCCGCCCGCCAGGTGCTCCTTCTACCTTTGGCCGATATCTCCACGCTCCACAGCTTTTGTGAACGAACGCTGCGCCGTCACTTTGATGCAGCGGGATGCGATCCAGCGTTTACCGTCCTGTCGGCGGGTGCGGCAGAGACAATTCGAATGCGAACCCTCGAGCAACTCCTGGCGGAGGAGGCGCCGGGAGGACAGAATCTCTTGCCCCTTCTGGAGCGACATGGCACATCAGGGCGCCTGGGGCACCTCGTCCTCCGCGTGCACAGCTTCGCGCGGGGACAGGCGGACCCAACTGCTTGGCTCGATGCAGCGACCGAACGGACCCGACTCACCGAGGAACCGTTGGCCCGTGCCGGACTGCGTCGATCGCTCCAGCACTGCCTCCACCGCTGCCGCCAGGCGCTCCGCATCGCACAGTTGCCTGGCGGACCAGGCAATTATCTCCCGGCGCTCGAGTCGGATCAATCGCTTTTCGAAGGACTCTTGCGGGCAGTGGATGCGCCCTGGGACACGATCGCCGCAGCCCTGGTGCAGGCTTCCTTTCCAGCGCTTTCCTGCGACACCGAGGCGGATCAGCGACTGGCTGCGCGTGTGCGCCAATTGCGCGATGCCTCCAAGGATGACATCAAGAGCCTGCGGCGCGGCGTCTATGGGCGCCCCGCCGCGAACCTCGAGAACGAGGATCGGGTCGTTTCGGCGGAATTGAGTGCTTTGGTGGGACTCGTGCGGGAATTCGATACACGCTACCACGAGGCCAAGCGGCAGGAAAACGCGCTGGACTTCGACGACTTGGAGCACCGTCTATTGGCGGTACTCCAAGCGGAAGGCGAAGCCGCGCGCAGTATTCGGCGGCGATACAGGGAGGTTTTGGTCGACGAGTCCCAAGACCTGAGCCCCATTCAACAGGAACTGCTCTCCGCAATCGTGGGCAGAGACGGCGAGCCGTTCCTTTTTTCGGTCGGGGACGTCCGCCAAAGCATCTACGGCTTCCGGCACGCAGCCCCGGAACGCTTCGTTGAGCGAGCCGAGGGGTATGGGGAGGAGGGAGGAGGCCGTCTGCTCGAGCTACCGGATAATTTCCGAACCCGACCACGCCTGGTGGACGGAATCAATGCTATCTTCCGCCCGCTATTCGCGGCCGAGGGTTCGGATCTGCCGCAGGGATACGCGGGACCACTGCAGTATCGGGCGAGGTATCCAGAACTCCCTAATCATGAACCAGAACCGCTCATCGAGCTACGGCTCGTGGAAGGGGAAGACCTCGACCCGGATCCCTCCCGACCGGACGATGTGGCCGCGCTACGCACCGCGTTGGAGCGGGAGGCGTCGGTGGTCGCCGACCGCGTACAGTCCTGGCTCGCGGAGAAGACTCCCGTCTGGGATCACTCGAGGAAACGCTATCGATCGGCCACCTACGGGGATGTGGCGATTCTCCTCCGCGCCACCACCGGCTCCGCCGCAGCATACCTCGCTGCCCTGCAGGCACGCAGCATCCCTTGCTGGGCAGCCGACTTGGCCAACCGGCAGGAAACGGTGGAGACTCGAACCGTCATCGCCTGGCTGCAAACGTTGCGCAACCCGCTTGCGGACATCCCCCTGGCCGCAACGCTGCGAGGTCCTCTGGGTGGCTTTACGGATGCGGATCTCCTGCGGATTCGCACCACCTTGCCGCAGGGGAGTCTCTGGGATGCGCTGACCACAACCGCCACCACCGGCCCGGAGGATCTTCGCCCCGTTGTTGCGACATGGCTGCACAACCTGGAACACTGGAGGACCTTGATCCGCCGTGCCCCCGCCGCGGAAGTGGTGGAGGCCGTGCTTCAGGATTCTGGCTACGTCCACACCACTACCACGTTGCCCCTTGGCGCGGAACGCCAAAAAACGCTGAATTGGATCGTGGAGCGCTGCCGGGAAGCCGATCGAACGATCCATGGAGACCTGCAGGCTCTGTGTGACTTCCTCACGAGTTCGGATGCGCAAGAGGGGATCGGTGAGGCGGCCCGGGCGGTCGGCGACCAGGTGCGCATCCTATCGGTCCATAGCAGCAAGGGGCTCGAGTTTCCCTTGGTCGTTATCGCGGGGCTCGGTCGCACCTTTTCCTTCCGCTCTGCACGGGACGAGGTGCTAGCGCATCGCGGGCTGGGCCTCGGAGCGCTCGCCGCCGATCCCGTACGCCGTCTGCGCTGGCCTACCCTCCGCCATGCGATCATCGCCGAGCAATTACGGCACGAGGAGCGGGCCGAAGAGTTGCGCATCGCCTATGTTGCCATGACGCGGGCAAAGGAGCGCCTCTGTTTGGTGGGACGCAGCAAGGATCTCTTGCAGGATGCCGCAGGATGGTTGGACCAAGCTCGGACGGAGGGGGGGGTATCGGACCTGGGGGACGGGCGCCGAGTGCTGGATTGGATTGTTCCCGTTCTGGCCACCCGGGCAGAGGTGGCAGGAGCGCTCGATGCGTTGGTCGGTACAGTCCCCGCGGTTGGTGTCCGCGATCCGCTCTTCAACGTATCCCTTGGCCCGGTACAGGAATCCCTCGAGACTGATCCAGCCGAGTCGAAACCACTGGCGGCTGATCCCGACACAACAGTGGATGAGGCGCTCTGGCAGCGCCTCTCGGAAGAAGCCGATTGGCAATACCCTTACGCCCACCTTGCGGGCCGCTATGCCAAAACGAGTGTGGGAGAACTCGCCCGGCACCTCACCGCCGCAGGCCTTGAGGAACCGGCCGCCGTGCTAGGGACCGAACAGCAGCCTCCACTCCCAGGCCCCCGTCGCCTGAACAACGTCGCGCCGAGCCCCGCGGAGGTCGGAAGCGCCACGCACCTCCTTTTGAGCCGCATCGACCTGGGCGGGCCCGTCGACTCGAATGCCATCACCCGCTGCCTCGATCGCCTCATCACCGACCAACACATCACGGCAAGGGTGGCCCAGGCGGTGGATGTGGACTCCGTTGCACGCTTTTTGCGGTCTCCTTTGGGCGAACGCTTGCACCGGAATGCCGGTAGTGTCCTGCGCGAAGTGCCGTTTCTTTTGCGTCTCCCGGCCGTGGAGGTGTATCCAGAGATAGAGGCGGATCCACACGAGTGGGTCCTGGTTCAGGGAACTGTGGACTGCCTTTTGGTACAGAGTGACCATCTCATCCTCGTCGACTACAAGACCGACCGCGCCGTTGGCCCGAGCGATCGAACCGTGGCACAGTACCGGGAGCAGGTGCGACTCTATGCTCGAGCGATGACGGCTGTCTGGGGACGCCCCGTTCGGGAAGCATGGATTGCCTTCCTCCAGACTGGGATGCTGGAGCCAGCGCATCTGCGCTAAATAGGGAGGGGAACGAAGTGCCATCACTGGATGCGGTCACCGGCGCCTTCGGATATACCGGCCGTCACATCACCAAGCGTCTTTTGGCGTCCGGCCAAACCGTTCGAACACTCACCGGACATCCGGACCGCCCGGACCCTCTGCGCGAACAAGTCGACGTACGACCACTCGACTTCGACGCCATCGATCAACTGACGCAAGATCTGCAGGGGGTGGAGACCCTTTACTCCACATATTGGGTCCGCTTTGCGCAGGGTGGACTCGATCATGCGCGCGCTGCCGAGAATTTGAAGAGGCTCTTCTCAGCAGCGGAGCGCGCCGGTGTGCGCCGCGTAGTCCACGTCAGCATCACCGGTGCCTCAAGCGATAGCCCTCTCCCCTATTTTCGCGGTAAGGGGCTGGTGGAGGAGGCCCTGCACCAATCCGGCCTGTCGCACGGCATCGTGCGCCCCGCCCTGATCTTTGGCGATGAGGACATTCTGTTGCACAACATCGCCTGGATCGTACGCCGCCTGCCCTTCTTCCCGATCTTCGGCGACGGAACGTACCGCGTGCAGCCAGTTCATGTGGATGATTTGGCCGAACTGGCGATCCAACTCGGCAACGAAGCGGAAACACGGACGATCGACGCGGTGGGTCCCGAGACATACACCTTCACCGCCCTGGTCGAGCGCATCGCCCAGGCGGTGAACCGCCGCCCCAAACTGGTGCATGTCTCGCCGGACGTTGGCTTCGCACTCGGCCGCATTGGGAGCATGGTGACAGGGGATGTGCTGATTACGCGCGATGAAATCCGTGGCCTCATGGCGGATCTCCTGGTATCACACGCATCCCCTACCGCGCCGACGGCCTTGGGAGCATGGCTCGATGCGCATCGCGCAACGCTCGGGGTGCAGTACGTATCCGAGATGAAACGGCACTTCGACCGTCCGAAGCACCACACCTGAGCCACTCCGGTATTTTTGTGTTTGACGGGAGCCTTGCACCTCCACTACAATCATGGGGCTTCTGGCCCAGATTCGCGGAGGCGTAGTGTAGTGGTTAACACACCGGTCTGTCACACCGGAGATCGCGGGTTCGATCCCCGTCGCCTCCGCCAAGCACGATGCTGAAGTGCACTCGGTCTTGTTCCGCGTTAGGGCTCTGCCGAATCCCCCGCGACCATCCCTTTTATGGCATGCGTCGAGAGCGCAAATGAGCGATGCTAGGGGTGTCGCGTCGGGGGGGAGGTGGCTGCATCGCACGTCGACTTCCATGAGGGTGAAAGGAACCAGGGGGCACGGCGATCATCGCCCCTCCGCTCCGCTCAGCGCTATCGAGAAATCGCACAGACCTTGTTCCGGCACGGGATGGGTTTTGTTGCGGAATCCCTTGGGCTCGGGCGGTTGGTGCCATGGTCATTGGCGCGCCGAACGCAGCCACGGCGGGTTCCCTTACCAACGCACGTGCGGGAAACGATCGAGGATCTTGGGACCACGTTCATCAAGCTTGGGCAGATCCTGTCTACCCGGACCGACATCGTGCCCCCCGACTATGCGCGCGAACTGGGACGGTTGCAGGACCGCGTTCCGGCGGTACCCTCCCCAGTGATTCGCGCCGTCATTGCGGCAGAACTCGGGCCGGACGCGGACCAGATCCTCGAACACTTCGATGATGTGCCGCTTGCCTCCGCCTCCATCGCACAGGTGCATCGCGCCACGCTTCCCAGCGGGGATCCCGTGGTGGTGAAGGTGCAGAAGCCCGGCGTGGCAGAGCGAGTCGAGGCAGACCTGAGCATTCTCAGTCACCTGTCCCACGTGGGAGCGGCGCAACACCTGACGGAGGACTTCGTCGACCTCGTGGATTTGGTGGACGAGTTCTCCTGGGTATTGCGCAGCGAGCTCGACTATGTGCGAGAGGCACGCAGCGCGGATCGGATCGCGCGGAATTTCGCCGGGGATCCAGCCTTGCGCGTACCGCATGTATACAGCGAATTCACCACCCGGCGCATTCTGGTGATGGAAGAGTTGCATGGCATTCGCATCGACGATCTCGCCGCCCTCGAGCGGGCCGGAATCGACCGACGCGCTCTGGCGTTGCGCAGTAGCCGTATTCTCCTCAAGTCGATCTTCGAGCACGGTTTTTACCAGGCGGATCCGCACCCAGGGAACTTCCTCATTACACCCGGTGGTGCATTGGCCGCACTCGACTTCGGCATGATGGGACAATTGGGTCCCGCAATGCGGACCAACCTACTCCAGTTTGTCCTGGCCATTGTGGATCAGGATTCAACACGGGTCATCGATGCGCTCGAAACCTTTGGCATCGCGCCCACAACGGCACACCACGCCTCCCTGCGCCGCCAGATGGAACATGTTCTGGAAGAGGTCTCCGGACAGCCCCTCGGACAAATCCAACTGGCCCCACTGGTTTCGGAGGTCTTCAGCTTGGCGCGACGCTACCATATGCGTCTTCCGACCGACCTTGCACTCCTGTTGAAGACGCTTGCCATGAATGAAGGGGTGGGACGACGGCTCGATCCGGACTTTGTCGCCACCGAAGCGGCGGGCAACTACCTCAAGGAGCTTGCGCTACGGGAGGCCAGAACACCGAAAACGGCCCTGCGGTTTCTACGCTCTGGCGCCGATGCGGTCAACGCATCCCTGCGCCTCCCGCGGAGAATCGAGCGCCTGATCACGCTCGTCGAACGCGGCGAGTTGCGCTGGAGTCCCCATCCCAAAGCCGTGGAACGGTTGGCCGCCGAGTGGCGGAGCGCCATCAACCGCGTTGCGGTCGCCATTACGTTCGCTGGCGTGGCCGCCACATCGGCCTTGCTCGCGGTGTTTGGTCGGCCAAGCACTTCCGTCTGGCAGCGGGATGGGGTACGGTTCGGCCTGGCCGCCTCCGCTGTCCTCGGCCTATACACCCTGCTTTTGGTCTGGCGCTCTGGAGGACAGGGTGGCAGGTGGGAGTGAGCCGGAGGCACCGGCACCTCAATGATCCAGAGCGGTGTAGTAAAGCGACTCAAGCTCCGCAAGATGCGGGCTCCGGCTGACCGAGCAACCCGACGCTTTCGCTACGGGGGTGCCAAGCGTTCCGCCACATCCCGGCGACAGGTGCGGATCCGTGAGGGTATGGAGTGCGCCTGCTCGACCGTATCCAAAAGGAACTCCGCTGGTCGAGCCACCTTACGCACAAGAAACGGCTCCATGTTGAGCGCAAGCCCGCTCCCGGCCTCCACAACCATGCCCAGCCAACTCGCCTCCAGACGTTGCCGTGCTTCCCCAATACCAAACGGAGCGGGCAGCAAATCCAGTTGCCAGGTTGTGGGTGAGCGTGCCAAACGACTCCGTAACGCTTGGACGCGTTCTGCATCGAACATGGACGCAACAAAAACCACTGCCTCGGGAGGAACCGGCTCGATCGACGGCATCCAGGCTCCCTGGCGATCGGACCACAGCATCAGCACGGGTTTTGATCCATTCCCGGGGCGGAGCTACTCGTCACTCGTCGCCTCGAGCGCCGCAAGACGCTCCGGCGCAAGGCTGACAGCGGTCACGAGAGACAGCGCGGTTGTCAATTGACGCATTTCGGAGGCGACCGGACACCACGGCAGATACCCGAACCGACCGCTCTGACAAAGAGGCCACGCGGTTGGACCGCGAAAGCGCCATCCCAGGGAGCGAAAGATCTCTCGATCCTTCGGATCCACGTCGTCCTGTGCGCCAAAGATCAGGGATAGCTGGGGTGGTGAGAAGAGTGCCGCCTGCGCATCCCACGAAACGGGTGTCGGAGGAAGATATCGCCTACCGGACCGGCGCGGTCCCCGATTCGCAACACGGTTCGGTAGTGGGCAAAGGAGTGGGAAATCCAAGTGGCGACGAAGCAATCTCGGGTGAAGGGGAGCGAAGGCCCACCAAGTCGGGAGGACTGGCAGGCTCTGCTGATGGCCGCCGAGGCCTATCACAATGCGGTACCCTGGCAGCGAATCCGTGACCTGCCGGTGATATGGTGGTGGAACGGCACTTAAGGTTGGGTGCTGCAGCGTTCGCTGCCGATGGGGAGCAGTACGGGTTGGCTGTCTTCCTCGGGCCAAGGGCCTCTGGACGTTGCTTCAGGCTGCCTGGTCCGAGAAACCCTTGCCGGTTTTTCATTCCGTCGGATTCCGGCGCACATCCGGAAAGCGATCGGTACCGGACGAACCGCTTGGCCGCTACCGCTCGCGCCATCTCTGAGCGGAGGGACACCCATTCCCGTGTGGGCCGTGCTCCCCAGCCATCTTGGTCCACATGGGCCCTTGCCTTCCGATCGAAAGCAACATACTGTATCGGCATCTTCGAACGTGCCTGTCGCTCGACGGAACTACGGAAAAAAGCTTCTCGCGGCACCGACACGTTCGGATCGTTACCGCATACGTGAGGATGGTGTGCGGGCGGGGATAGGTTTTTGAAACACCTGTTTCTCATATGGCCAGTGCACACGAGCGGTCCTTGGTTCGGTTCGGTCGCGCGGCTCAAAGGCCGTGCACCACCACCATCGCACCTCTCAGCCGTACCGGTGCGGAATTCGTTGGGAACATCGTTGGCAAAGGGGGGAGACAGCCATGGGCAGTACGAGCGGCACCACCAGTGACCGATGTCGATACGGGAACCGAAAGAGGGTGGCACCATGGCTGTCTTTCGTGATGTGTCCCGCGATATCGACCTGCGGCGGCGGGACCGGCAACGCATCCTGCGCATTCGGTCTCGTGCCCGGTCGCCGCTGCAAAGTCTCCTGCTCTTCCTCCTCGTAGCTGGCCCCGGCATCTTGGTGATGATCGGTGATAATGACGCTGGCGGTGTCATCACCTATGCGACAACGGGTGCTCGGTACGGAGTGGGTTTCTTCGTGCCGTTCCTGTTACTGATGATCCCTGTGGCCTACGTGGTCCAAGAAATGACAGTGCGGCTCGGGGCAGTGGCCCAGAAGGGTCATGCGGAGCTTATCTTTGATCGATTCGGCCGCTTCTGGGGCATTTTTTCCATCGCCGACCTGATCCTTGGCAATTGCCTTACATTGGTGACAGAGTTCATCGGCATGGCCGCAGGCCTGAGCGTGTTCGGCTTCGGTCTCCGGGTGGCAGTGCTCGGTAGTGCCTTGCTCGTGGCCGGGCTCGTCTCCGTTCAGCGCTACGTGACAGCCGAACGCATCACCCTGGTCTTTGCCGCCGTGAACCTCGTCTTCCTTCCACTCGCGATCCTGGCACACCCGTCTCCTGGACAGGTACTGTCCGCGCTCGCGCGCTGGAACCTGCCAGGGGGCTTCACCCACGCGGTGCTGTTCCTGATCATCGCGAACGTCGGGACGACCATCGCCCCGTGGATGCTCTTCTATCAGCAAGGCGCGGTGGTCGACAAGGGACTCACCCCCCGCGACATTCGGCAAGGCCAGCAGGATACACTGGTCGGCAGCCTTGTGATGGGCGTGGTCGCCGTCGCCATCGTGGTGCTCACGGGAACGATCCTGTTCCCGCGCCACATCGGGGTGAGTAACCTCAGTCAAGCCCAGTGGGCCCAGACACTCACCCCCTACCTTGGTGCATGGGCGGAGCGGCTCTTTGGCTTAGGGCTGTTTGAGGCCGGCTTGGTCGCAGCGATCACCATTTCCCTTTCGTCCGCATGGGCACTCGGCGAGGTGACAGGTCAGCGACACAGCCTAAACGCGTCCGTCCGCCAGGCTCCGCTGTTTTACGCGGTGTACGCGGGGAGCATCGCTGTGGCAGCGGCCATCGTCCTGCTGCCGGGAGCGCCACTGCAACTCATCACGCTGACGGTGCAGGTGATCGCAACCTTGCTCATGCCCCCGGCCTTGCTCTTCCTACTCCTTCTGGCCAACGATCCTGAAATCATGGGAGAGCATCGGAACCGCCTGGGAGCCAATCTATTCACGGGCGGGATTGTGGCCATGATTCTCGTTCTGTCCACGCTCTACGGCATCGTCACGGTCTTTCCGCACGCGCTCGGGGGATAAGGAGGAGGATGAGTGATATGGCGCCAGGCGACGAGCAGGAACTCTGGGAGTGGGAGCAGCGCGCGCAGCGTTTGTATGGGCCGGCCCGGCTCAGCCGTGGTGCGCGCGCCCTGATGTGGCTATTGCGGGTTTACGTGGTCGCCATGCTGGCGCTCGTGATCTTCGGTTTCACACGGCAGTTGCGGTAGTGGTGGAGTGACCACCCTGCAGAGGGTTCACCGCGAGCGCCACGGGCCGCTTCCATCCCGATACCAACGGGATTGGGCCTCCCACATCCGGGCGTAGCGCCCCCTGGCCATGAGCAGTTCGTTGTGCGACCCGCGCTCGACAATGCGGCCGCGCTCCATCACTGCGATGTCATCGGCCAGTTGTGCCGCACCCATGCGGTGCGTCACGATTACAGTGAACCGACCACGAGACACCGAGACAAACCGGCCGAACAGCTCCTGCTCCGCGAGTGGATCCAGTGCCGCCGTCGGTTCATCCAGAATCACCAGATCCCCTTGTGCAAAGAGCCCACGTGCCAAAGCCAAGGCCTGCCGCTGTCCACCCGAGAGAACCGGAAGCGAGTCAAGCCCCAACTGGGCCGCAGCGGTGGCCCCTGGACCAGCGGCGGTCAGTGCTTCCCAGAGGGAGGCGTCGTCACTCAGACGGGACCAATCCCCCAAGCCGACTTCTTCTCGCACGGAAAGGTGATAGCGAACGAAATCCTGGAACACCGCGGAGCGGCGAGCGGGGACGCCTCCATCCCCGGCAATGGTTCCGGACTCTGGTTCCAACAGACCCAGTAGGATGCGGGCCAGCGTCGTCTTGCCCGAGCCGTTCTCCCCGACCAGGGCCAAAAGACGTCCCCTCCGCAACTCCAAATCGACGCCCTTCAAAGCCCGGTGTCGGGATCCTGGATAGCGGTATGTAAGTCCCGTGGCCGTAATCGTCTCGGATGCCTTGAGCGATGGACTGGGGAGGCAGGCGGCGGACCGATCGATCACGTGTGCCGCATCCAAGAGATGGAGAACGTGCCGCTGCCCGTCCGCCATTTGGTAACTGATCTCCTCTGTCGCCACCTGCACGGACCGCACACCGGCCGCGAGCGCCACCACCCCACCCAGGCGGATCTGCCCATGAGCTGCCAGGACCACACCCCAGGCGAACGCCCCTAAGTACACGGCCAACGTGGCACCGCGGGTCAGGGCATCACGCCGCATTTGGCGATCGGCCAGGGCGTGGTTACCGGCTTGCAGCCCGCGCCATACGGCGTACCAGCGATGGATCAGCCAGCGGCGTGCTCCGAAGATCCGCACCTCCGCATTCACCGCAGGGTCTTTGGGTAATCCCCCCAGGTAGTCCGCGAAACGCTGCCGATCCTCTCGCTTCCGGTACAGCGAATACTGTTCCCGCACCCGACGCGCATCGGCCCACACCTGGACAGCCCCCGCTGCTGCCGCGGGCAGTGCCAGCCACGGCGAGAGGCCTACAAGCACCGCACTGACAGCCACGATTCGGCTCCCTTCGGTAACCGTGGTGAGAGCCCCCTGCACGAGCTGATAGACACGGTCCTCATGCAGCACACTCGTTGCCTGCTCCAGGTCCCCGAGGAAATCGCTCCGCTCGAAGTCCGCGTAAGGAAGACGGGCGGTCGCCTCCGCCAACTGTTCACCCAGAGCCAAACGGATCCCGTTCTGTGCCCGCCGGGTGAGCACGGGGCGTAACCGCCCGCAGAGGGCGACAAGCAACTGTGCACCACCCCACAAAAGCACCGCGCGAACGGTCCGGACATCCACGAGGTGTGCGAGGGCTGCCACTACCCCCCCATACAGACCTCCCTGAATCAGTGCCACGAGCAGGTCCAGCGCCAACGGCAGAGGGTCCCGCATCACCGCCTGGCCCACGAGTCGGACCAACGTGTTCCGCTTCACTGCACCCACCCGCTCTGCGCTTGCCACATCCGGCCGTACAGCCCGGTGCGATCCGCCAAGAGCTCGGCGTGAGTCCCGTCTTGGACAACCCGGCCACCATCCAAGACAACGATCCGATCCGCCGTGCGAGCCGCGCCGAGGCGGTGCGTCACCAACACAACCGTTGCTCTGGCTGATTGTTGCTGGAAATCCCCATAGAGCCGGGCCTCGGCCAGCGGGTCGAGCGCCGATGTCGGCTCATCCAAAACCCACAGCGGCGCATCGCTATACAGCACTTTTGCGAGCGCCAGTCTCTGCCACTGACCGCCCGAGATGTCCTTGGCCCTTTTCCGAATGCGTCCAAGAACCTGGTGGGGCGGCAGATCGAGACCGGCCCGGCGGAGCGTGGATCGAATACGGTGCTCCGCATGCATCCAGGATGTTCTGCCCATAGCCACGTACTCCCCAGCCGTGAAGCGGTACCGCGGGAAGTCTTGAAGGGCGATCCCGACTCGAACCGTGCGATGCACCGAACCTTCATCCGGTGACAGAAGCCCCACGAGCAGTCGGATCACCGTGCTCTTACCGCTACCGTTGGGACCGACCAGCGCAAGCCGTTCCCCGGATCGAATCTCCAGGGATAGACCCTGGATCGCCGGGGCCACGGAACCGGGATAGGTGAAGGTAACGTCGCGTAGCGCCGCGATCGGTTCGTCGTGCGACCTGACCGGTGGAACATGCCGAAGGCTTCGGCCCGGTCGGTGCAAGGACGCTGGGCGTCGCACGCGAGGAAGTAGCCTGCCCTGTGCGAGGACCTCCGCAAGGCGGGCCGCGTTTTGGTTCTCCTTCGCGAGACTTTTCAGCCAGTAGCCGATATCACCACCGCTTTGCGTTGCTGTGATCAGAGCCCACAGTGCGCTCCCCTCCACCGCCACGCTGCCGCCGTGCGCCATCACCAAAACAGCAGACGCAATCGTCAGGCCAATACATGCCACGTCCACCGCAATTCGCCGCATACCCATCAGCAGCTGTAACCGCCCCTCCGCACGCTGGCTACCCACAATCGCCCGCTGCCAGGCATCCCGCACGTAGCGGGCGTAGCCGAAGATCCGGAGTTCGGCAGCAGCACCCTGACCGGTAAGGATGGTAAAGAGCACGCCCGTGCGCTGGCGGATTGGTAGAGCGCTGAGCCGCTGCTCCTCTTCCCACTGCGTTGTCGCCAGACGCCAGAAGAGAAGGGATAAACAGCAGGCCACAAGTGCCATAAGCGCAGCCAATGGGCGAAGGGTAAACAAGAAACCCAGGGCACAGCCCGTACGTCCAAGGTCGCGAATCAGTGCCGAGGCTAAGTCGAAGGCCACTTCCACGGACGCGCTCCCGTCACGCGCGCCCTGAAGGATCTCCTGAGAAGCAGGATCGGTCAGTCGGCCCCACGGCATCGTCAGTAAGGAGCTCGCCCATTGTGGTTGGAGGAACAAAGTCACGCGATCCGAGATGGCCTCGGCCAACGGACCGTATACGACGCGACTCCCGAAGGCTGGGATGGCTTCCCCCAAAGCCAACAGGGCGAAGCCACCCCATGGCGGTCGTCGGAGCGCCAGGTCGGCCAGAACCGTGCGCGTTCCCTGCAATAGAGCCAATGGCGCGGCTGCCTCCGCAGCCGTGAGGCCTGCATCAACTGCAACATGGAACCGCGCCGCCGTCCAAAGGGTGCGGAAGACAAAGGAGAGGCCGGCCCATGGGCCAGGCCGTTTGGTCGATTGGATTTCCACGTGGATTTCCCCCCGGCAACCGGGGAGAAGGAATGGCTACCGCCTACCCCGGTCGCAGTCTGCGGGCATGGGATAGTCTTGGCGCGCACCACAGGGCACGCATGCCTGCGTCGGACCACCCGCAAACCGGAAGAGAAAGACGGCGGTTGCCTCCTTTGTAAAACAGCAGAGTGTAGTTTAGCATTGGTGGCGAGAACGTGTCAATCGTCCGCCACGATGGAGTACCGGACTCGACGCAGCACCGAAGACTGGCGCAGATCTTGATCGACGCCCTTCACGTGCACCGGCTCGCGGAAGACACTGCCAAAGACATGTCTGCCTTCTCCATCGCACAGGAGGAGCCAGCGCTCTGCACCACGCGCCGTGCCTCGATCCGATGTCTGCCCTGTAGATCAAACCCGAAGTCGCACATGCGGTGTACAGGTGGTGGCGCGTGTTCCCGTCGACAAGGTCGCGCGTGCTCACAACAGAGCCGTCCACTTTGGGAACGATCATCCTGCGCGCCACCTCTCAGGTTCCCATAGCGGCAAGAGGGACTCCACGTCGGCACGGCTGGCCTCCGGTGTGTCATGTGGCTCCACGCTGTATGCCATGCCGCATCCGCGGCACATGCAACGATGTCTTCATACAGCCTGCAACCTGGCCCGGCCCACCACCCCTTCGTTCCAACGCCGACTGCCCATGCACAGACGCTTGGCGGCAGATCTCGTCAAACCTTGTCACGCCGCGCGCCCCGGTACCCAGGGGGCGTGGAGGGGGGGGCTCGTGGTCTGATCTAGGCAGCGCATCCACACTGTTCCAGGGGGCCATCCGGTTACACCGGCCATACAGGTGCCAAGGACGCTCTGCGGAATGGAAGACGGGATCGAGGAGGATCTCCGATGCGGATGTGTGGAAGGGTTTCAACTGTTGACCAACTAGATCTACGTCTAACGACAGATGTGGTATACGAAGTGTATGAAGTTAAGTACATGGGCGAAGGAGCAGGGCATCCGCTACCAAGCCGCGTGGCGAATGTACCGCGACGGCAAGCTGCCTGTGCCAGTAGAGCAACT
>JAJYVN010000155.1 GCA_021791995.1 Bacillota bacterium | reverse complement strand
TCGGGTGCACGTGCCGCTCCGCCGCGATCTGCGCCAGTGTCTTCTCTTCGCGCAGAATCTCGAGGACAACCTCGGCTTTGAACTGGGCTGGATAGTGCTTCCTCACGCCGCTCGGGATTGCTTATCGACCCCCGCTCTGCCTGTCCAGTTTTCTGGGTCCACTATAGCGCCCGGCACCCATACAAGCGGGCTGCAAAGCAGGTCACAAGGGCGAGCCGATCGGCCACCAACGGTTGGCCTGCATCCATCGCCACCGGGCCATCGAGTAGTTCGAGCCGAACCCCACAAACCGTCAACGCTTCCACAAGGTAGGTGAATCCGAAGCGAGCCAGACGATCCTCGAACTCGACCAAAACGATGTCGATTTCACCTTCCGTAGCCATTCGTAGTACGCGCTGGAGGCCTCGGCGCTTTTCGTTCAGACCAGAAGCCCTCTCAGCCACTACGACCGTAACCTCATATCCACGGTCCCCCGCAGCTTTCACGAGGCGCTCGTTTTGTCGCTCTAGCTGTCCCGCTGCCGCTTGTTTCTCCGAGGAAACCAGGGCTTTGGCCGCACAACGCTCTTGATTGGGCCTTTCCAGACGCAACAAAGCATCCACATCGCGAGACGAGAACCGCCGCTGCCCAATTCGCAAACGAGTGATCGGAACCAGTCTACCCTCTGCTTGCCAACGATAGATCGTTCGGACCGCGACGCCGAGTCCTTTTGCCGCTTGCCCCATCGAGAGTATCCGTTCTCTTACCATATCGTTACCATCAAACCACAAGCGTGCAATGGCAAGCTTCTATGTCGACTCTTTGTGCCGGAGCTCCTCACGCGCCCGACCCCGATCGCTGCGCAGAAACTGGGGGCGAGACCTGCTCACCAAACATTCCAGCTCGGGATGGTACACCTCCAGGGCAATGCGCTACCATGAACGTATCTCGAAGGATTGAGGTGCATTGGGCCGTGCCAAGAGCCATGCTGGATCGGTTCCTCGTGGCCACCTGTGCCGTGGGTTGTCTTGTTACGATCGTTGGGTGCTCCGCTGTGACATCCGTCCCTCGTGGCTCCACGCAAAAGACGTCCACTGCCACGCCCTCCAAGAGTGCACAGCACGAAGCCTCGGTCAGCAGTACCCAAAGGCGTTCCTCGGCCACAACGGCAGTCGGCACGCTCACACCCGAGTGGGGTCCCAACGGCTACCGCAATGAGGTCGTGGTTCTCATGTACCACGAGTTTCTGACAAACCCGATTCCAGGAGATGACATCACGCCGACCAACCTCGCGACACAGCTCTCCCTGTTTCAACAGGATGGCTACCACGCCATTACGCTGCAGCAATTCACGCGCTTCATCGATGGTCAGGGGACAGTACCACCCAACGCGATCCTTCTCACGTTTGACAACGGATACCAGAGCCAGTATACAGTCGCATTTCCGCTCTTGGAGAAGTATCATGATCCTGCCGTCCTTTTCCTCATCGCCAGTTGGCTGACGCCGGGGTACGCACCTGCGGGCGTCCAGCCGCCCTTGACCCCTGCAGAAGTCCAGCAAATGGTGGCATCAGGTCTCGTGAGCATCGGCACGCAGGGTTGGGATATACATACGGCCGTTGCTGTGGCCCCGGGGCTAACCGAGGCAGCGGACATTGGTCAAGAGTATGACGCGGCCACAGGTACGACCGAATCACTCACGAGCTATGAGGCGAGGGTCGGCACGGACCTTGCCCATGCACAGAGTGCCCTCGCGCCTCTTGCGGGTGGCAAGCTCACGGCGTTCGCCTATCCCTTTGGCGATTATGATCCGGCCCTGATCAGCATTCTGCATCAGGAGGGATTCGAGTATCTGTTCGCGGCCAAGTTGGGCTGGGCGAACATTCAAGGCCAATCGCCGAACGTTCTTTACCGGGTGAATGTCGGCTCCTGGACCACCACCCCCACCGGTGCCCTATCGGCCATTCAGACCGTGGCAGCAGACACGGCGAAAGACCCGAGTTGGCAGCCACCAGCAAAGAGCATTGAGGTGTGGCATTGAGCCGCTCTTGCAAGGCGTGGGAAACGGCGGTGCCCCCGGAAATCGAGACACCGCCGTTCCCTGTTACTTGCCGAGCACGGTTACCTCCAGCGAAAGACTCGGGTCGCTCTCATCCTGCAAAACGAAGTTCCCGGCCTGGTTGGCCTGAAATTGCAACACGGCCGGCACCTCAGAAGCCGGAACAGTGGCCTGCACCCCATACCCCGACAAGCCGACGGTGTATGCCTTGCCGTCGGTCGAGCGGACATAGATCGTAGCCTCACTTCCGAGCGGGATGCAAATTGCGGTGGGATTGAAGTCCGCCGTCGGCTCGACCGTGACAGCCCACGCGGACTGACAGGAAAAGATATTCCAGGAACTGGCGGTGGCGGCCGGGGCTTTCGCTGTCGAACTGCTCACCGTGGTCGTTGAGGTGGCTGGTAGCGGCTGTCCACAATACTGCGTGGGTGGTGCCAGCGACATGTCAATCGGAATGAACTGACTCGCAGGATACTTACCGGTGTCCTTCGCCATGGTATCGGCGAAGCTCATGCCCACAGGGGTCCGGTTAAGGAAGACCTTCGTCTCCGGTGGATAGGGACACCCTACTCCCCAGAGCAGGTTCGGGTCGTTCGAGTCCACCTGGACCTGCTCCCACAGTGGGTTGATCTGGGTCGGCTGGGTACCGGCCACAAACCAGCTCTCGCGAATGTATTGGGCAGGCGTCAGGGGTCCCGGCTTCGTCACGGTCCAGGCCGGCGATTTAATATCGATGTTTGCATCCACGATGCCCGGTGGCTCATGGAAGTGCACCACGGACTTACCGGCCAGCGCAGCCTCCATCACCCACTTCCAGACCGGACCCGCGTAGATGTCTCCCTCTCCCACCCGATTGTCGGCTCCCATCACGGTCTTGGGTTGTTCGTACCCTACCCACACAGCTTCGCTGTAGAGGGGGGTATAGCCCACGTACCATAGTCCATCCCCATTGTTCGTCGTTCCCGTCTTCGCCGCAGACGGCCATCCAGGAACCTTGTCGTCCACCTGGACGTCGTAGCCCGTGCCCCAGTTGCTATCTAAGGGGCCGGTGTTCACGTCCCAGCCATAGCCGTATGGCTCCGGCGAATCGACCGTCTCGAGCATCTTGGTCATGACGTAGGCGACCTGTGGGCTTACCACGTCAGGGGTCAGCTGAGGAGGGTTATTGACAAGAACCCTCCCGTCGGGCGCGACAACCTTCTCGATGAAGCGCGGCGTTACCCGTGTTCCGCCATTGTCAATCGCCGCGTAGGCGGTCGCCATGTCGAGCGTACTACAGCAGTCCACCCCATCGGTACCGCCCAGAGCCAGGGACAGATGGTCATCCGCCTTCGCCAGTGGCAGCCCCATCTTGATCGCGTTTTCATACCCGTTTTGGACACCCACCTTCTCGAGCACCTTCACGGCCATTACGTTCACCGACCGGCGCAGCCCCTCGGTGAACGTTGTCAGGCCGTAGTAGAGATTGTTGTAGTTGGTGGGGACATAGAGCGGCTGACCGGGCCCCATATCGTAGGCCTTGGCCACGTCATCGACCGTCGTGCCCGCAGTGTATCCGTCGTCGAGGGCGGGAATGTAGTCCACGAGCGGCTTCATCGCGCTTCCAGTCTGGAACTCCCCTTGCACCGCCAGGTCCAACTGCAGTTCGGTCGTGTGTTGGCGACCACCAATGATGGCCACCACGTTGCCGTTCAAGGGATTGATCATCGACAGCGCCACCTGCAGTTGATCACTGGAGGGGACCGACAGAGACCAGATTCCCGGCAGCTGGCAGGGACGCCCTGGGTTGCAGGCTGCCCCTGCACTCATCGTCGTGAGGCTGTTCACAACCGTCTGCGCGGCGTTCTGGATCCGCGGATCCATCGCCGTGTAAATCTTGAGCCCACCGTCGAGCACCTGCTCGCTCGAAAGGTGAAAGGTCGTTTCCAGTTGCGTAATGACCTCATCTACGTACCACGGGTCTGGATAGCTCGTCGTCGTCGCGGACGTGGTGGGGCGGTTCGTCAGTGCAATCGGAGCAGACTCAGCCGCTGTGGCCTGGGCCTGGGTGATGTACCCCAGCTTGGCCATCACGGCCAGCACGGTGTTGCGCCGGGCTTCTGCCGCCTTAGGGTGGTTGAACGGATTGTAGCCATTCGGATCCTGCGTCATGCCCGCCAACAGTGCTGCCTCCGGCAGAGTGACGTTTTGGATCGAGGTGCCAAAGTAGGTTTCGGATGCTGCACCCACACCGTAACTTCCTGATCCGAGGTAGATCAGGTTGAGGTACATGTCGAGAATCTGATTCTTGGTGTACATGCGTGCAAGTTCCAGCCCCAGCCACGCCTCTTTGACCTTACGCACGAGTGTGCGCTGCTGCGTCAGGTAGAGATTGCGCGCAAGCTGCTCGGTGATGGTGCTTGCACCCTGCAATGGGCGCCCCTCGGCGTCATTGATCGCGGCACGGACGATGCTACGCAGGTCAATGCCATCGTTGGCGTAAAAATTGCGGTCTTCAATGGCGACAAAGGCATGCTGCACAACCGTAGGGATATCGTTCAGCGCGACAGTCTGGCGATTCACCGTGGACCCTGGGACATCGGTAATCTTGACCCAAGTTCCGTTTTCTTTGGCGTAGATGGCCGACGCTTCCTTCTGGGCTGCCTCCATCGGGTTTCCCAACGCTGGCATGCTCTGAAAGGCATCCTTGAAGATCCATCCAACCTTGAGGCCTCCCACAATGCATCCCACACCGACCACCAAGAGCGCCACATGACCCCAATGAACTCTTCTTCTCTGCCCACTCCCTGTTCTCTTCGGGGGCTCCGTTGCCCCAGTTGGCATCCTCCCTGACCTCCCTGCTCTCACACGTAGTGGGATCCCGCCCGCACCGGATGATGGAGCGTTGGAACCCACGCGACGCACCGCAAGGAATGTATACCCCTCCCCACATGCCCCTCTCTCGCCGACCGGGTGTAAGAACCGCCGTTCCACACACATGAAGGGGCGAGGCAGCGGTGCTGCATCCCAACCATTTTGCCATGATTCCGGCGAGAAGTCCTGACAACAACCTGACGAAGTGCTGACATCACATCGATCCGGTGTCGTTTACGCTCAGGCAGCAACACGCGCTGGAGTCGAGGGCAGGTCCGCGCCGAGCACACACCCCCTTGTCGACCGGTACAATACCCTGTTGAATAAGATCGCTTGTTGACGGCTTTGAAGAGCGGCGGCGAGGAGGCGACCACATGGCCCGCTTTGTGCGCGATGGGGAGTTCCTCCTCTTGGAACTCTCCACCGGAGAGAAGTTGGAGGCCGTGCACGACGACATCCGCATACCCGTCACGGATGTCGTCTCCGCCAAGACGGTCGACGACCCGTTCCTAGCGGTTGGTTCCTTCAAGGTCACTGGTTCCTTGGTTCCCGGCATCCTCGCCGTCGGATCCTTTCGAAGCGACGACGGGACCATCTTTGCCGCCGTCCACCGCCACACACCACGGGCGTTAAAGGTGGTCCTGCACCACGGACCGTTCGATGTCCTCTTGGCTGGCGTTGAGGACCCAGAGGCCGTGTTGCTCCAACTCGGATTGACGGACAGCATTTCGGTCCAACCCCTGGCCCATGCGCCAGGAGTGCCGCCGACTCCCTGATGAGCGAAGACAAGGGGGATGGGCTGTGGGCCCACGCCGTCAGGGCAGATTGGGGCTTAGGACGATGGGGAGGAGCCACTACCTCTGCGGTCATTCCGATCGGTATGAAGACGACGGTGCGCACCCGTGGCCCGAGCGAACGGTCGCCGCAGTATACTGGCCCTCGGGTGATCGTGCATGCATCTTGGCATCTTCGCTGCCCTGGATTACCATCCGGGCTTGAGCGGAACACCAGCAGCCTTCTTCCGTCGGATCCTGCTCCGTGCGGAGCAAGCGGAAGGCTTGGCCCTAGAGTCGTTCTGGGTTTCGGAGCACCACTTCTCCACATACGGGTTGGGACCGGATCCCGCCGTGCTCCTCACCGCCATCGCGGAACACACGCGCCAACTGCGCCTCGGCACGGCCGTCGCAACGCTCCCCTTCCACCATCCGCTCCGTGTGGCAGAGACCTTCGCCATGGTGGACCAACTCAGCGGCGGTCGCCTGGAGTTCGGGGTCGGCAGCGGCTATCTCGCCCACGAGTTTGACGGGTTCAACATACCGGCGGCAGAGGCCCGGCCGCGGCTCGACGAAGCACTAGAGATTGTGCGCCTGGCCTGGAGCGGTCAGGCGATTCACTATAAGGGCACGTTTTTTCGCTTCGATGCGCCGCCGCTCAACCTGCTCCCGACGCAGCGTGGTGGCCCCCCCATCCACCTCGCCGTGACGCGGCCAACCTCTGCCGCATTCGTCGGTCGACGTGGCTTTAACATCGCCCACATCCCGTACATTGGCCAATCCAGCCTTGAAGGACTCCGAAGCATGATTGCCACGTACCGCGCTGCCCTACCGTCCCCAGCCCAGGTAAGCGTCGCCTGCCACGCGTTCTGTGGTGAGCAGCCATGGAACGGTCCGGGGGATCCCGCGTATGAAGAGGCGGAACGAGCGCTGGATCTCTACCTGCGAACGCGCGTCGTGCCAGGGGCGAGGTACGAGGGTAAGCCGATCAGCTCGGACTTCATGCTTTTTGGAGATGTAGCGCAGTGGCAGCATTACCTGGAGGCATTCGAGCAGATGGGTGTGGACAGGCTCTTGCTAATTACCGACTTCGGGGGCCTACCCGAAGCCACCGTGCACCCCTCGCTCGAACGGTTGGTTAACGTCCGCTAACCAGTGCCAACAGGATCTTGAGGCAGCGGATATCGACCGGTCTCCGCTGCCTCCGCTAAAGGGCATCCGCTATTTCGTCTCGGGCCGAACCATCATCTCGCCCAGCGCACTGCCGGTTGGCACAATGGGCCAGGTGTTCTCTTCCGCCACCTGGCGCACATCCACCAGCGCCGGTCCATCGATGCGCATGGCGTCCTGCACGGTGCGGTCCAGGTCGCAGCGTTCGGAGACCCGAAGGGCTGGGATCTGGTACGCCTCAGCCAGCTTGCAGAAGTCCGGATTCCAGAGTTCAG
>JAJYVN010000154.1 GCA_021791995.1 Bacillota bacterium | reverse complement strand
GCAGCTTGCCATCGCGGTCCATTCGCCACGCGGCTTGGTAGCTGATGCCCTGTTCCTCCGCCCATGTACTTAACTTCATGCACTCAGTATACAATATCTGTCGTTAGACGTAGATCTAGTTGGTCAACAGTTGAAACCCTGTGAAATGCCCGGCAGAGTGCACACAGCAGGAATTGCACCGAACCGGCCCCACACCACCATGGGCAAACCGAATCGGCTGGATGGAAGCAGTGTGCACCAAGACACGGAGGTGTGGGACCTCCCTTACGGAACCGATTCACCCGGCGGCGCGACGTCAGGCCCACCCTCATCAAGCCCGAGAGGCGTCTGGTCGGTGACCACGATGTCGACGCTCCGATTCAGCGCCAAATTGGTCGGCGAGGTGTTCGGGTATTGCGGATGCCATTGCCCAAAGGCATCTGCCTCCATGATGTGGGGCGGCACCCCACCAACCTCCGTAAGATAGCGCAGAACGTTCACAGCCCGGGCGGCAGACAGCTCCCACGCGGTCGGATAGATGGAACTATGCAACGGAAGGTCGTTCGTGAAGCCCTCCACCCGGATCTCGTAGGGCGACGTCTTCAGAAGAGGCGCAAGCTTCAGCAAGACCGCTTCGAACTGGGGTGTGATCACCGCGCTGGCAGAGGCAAAGTATACACCGTCGCCGGCAAAGTTGATCTCCAGTCCCTGGGAGGTGATCTTCGTATCCCCCTTTGCGGATCCCGCCGTCGCCAGCACCGCGCTCACCTGGCTCGCCAACTGCTGCAAATAGACTGTGGCGGCTGAAGTGGCCGCTGAGGGGGATGGGGCTGCGGACGCGGTGGTTGACACGGTCGCGGGCGTGGTTGCGATGGGGATCAATGAATTTTGGCTCGAGTTGGGTTGCCCAACGGTGTTCGGCGCACCATGCAAGGCAGCCGCAAGGGAGAGCGCGATCTGCTCATACTTGGTCGTGTTGGTCTTGCTGAAGGCGTAAAGGATAACGAAGAAGATCATCAGGAGTGTGATCATATCCGCGTAGGTCAGAAGCCAGCGCATCATTCCGGTGCTTTCCGCGGCGGGCCGCTCCTCATCCACCGCCATTCCCCCGCTTGTGCAGGCCAGCGCCCAGCACATCCCAACTCGCGTAGAGTGTACGTCGCTAAACACGATCTGGCAAGCGGGATTCCAGGCAGTGCCAGCTACTTGGAATCCGCCCCCATAAGCTGACGGCGAAGGCGCGCCGCACGCTCCACAAGGGTGGCCTCGGCCCCCTGCGCACTGCCCTCGTAATAAACGGCGCCGATCCGTTCCTCCGGCAGATGCACCTGCGGAGCCACCCCGCCCGGGAAGTCATGCGCATACCGATACCCCTGGCCGTGGCCCTCCGCTCGATCCAACGCCGTAACGGCGTTTCGCAGATGCAGTGGAACCGAAACCGCAGGATGCTGCTCCAGATCTCGCTTTGCGGCTTGGTACGCCACCAGGGCAGAGTTGCTCTTGGGTGCCAGGGCCAAAAACAGGGTGGCCTCGCAGAGTGGCAAGTAACACTCCGGCCAGCCCAACACGTGCGTGGCCTGGTACGTGGCCACTGCCAGCGGCAGGGCCTGTGGCTCCGCTAGACCGATGTCCTCCGCCGCCAAGATCACGAGACGCCGTGCGACAAAGAGGGGATCCTCCCCTGCCTCCAGGGCCCGCGCCAACCAAAAGACCGCCGCGTCCGGATCGGATCCGCGCGTCGATTTGATGAGCGCGGAAATGACGTCATAGTGGTTCGCACCGGCACGGTCGTGATCGAGGATTGGCCGCTGCGCCACCCGCTCGATCACCTCCAGGCTGATCCGCCTCGTTCCATCGGCATCCGGCTCCGTAGCGGAAGCGGCAAGGTCCAACAGCATCAGGGCGGAACGCGCGTCCCCACCCGCCCAACGCAGCAACAGCGTCTCGGCCGCTTCGTCCAAGACCACCCCCGCCCCCAAACCGCGGTCATCCGAGAGCGCGCGTTCCACGATGCGACGGAGATCGGCGTCCTCCAACGGCCACAGGTGGAAGAGGCGCACGCGTGAGCGAAGCGGCGCAATCACCTCAAAGCCGGGATTCTCCGTCGTGGCACCAATCAGGGTCAGAAGGCCACTCTCCACATGGGGCAATACGGCATCCTGTTGTGCTTTGCTCCAACGGTGCAGCTCATCGACGAAGAGGACCGTGGAACGGCCAGCCGCCCGATGGCGCATTGCGTCCCGCCGAGCAGCGCGCAACTCTGCCACACCGCTATCCACCGCAGAGAGAGACACCACCGCAGAACCAGCCAACTCGGCGAGTAAAAGCGCAAGCGTGGTCTTGCCGCACCCTGGCGGCCCCCAAAGAATCATGGACGGGAGGGGACCGCGCTCCAACAACTGGCGCAGGACACCGCCCGGACCCACTAGTTCCCTCTGGCCGACGAACTCATCCAGCGACCGCGGTCGCATGCGCGCAGCCAAGGGCGCAACCACCACCGCCTCGGTGCGCGGGGGCGAAGGATCGTCGCTGAACAGACTACGCTGCGCTGGCCGCTCCACCCCATCACCTCAGGGAGCCCACGACAAAGAATGCAGCCGCCCCGCCGTGCCGTAGACGCCGGGTGCTCAGAACCTGCCCCTGGCAGGTGGGTGCCTCCCGTGGACGTTGTGGGCTTCCGGCCGAATGGCAGTCGGCTGCACGCTGGCCCACGGAGAGTAGCTCCCGAGTGTGTGGCGTAGGTTCCACATGCCCGACGCCGTCTCGCACACGGTAGTAGCGGCTGACTCTTGGGAGCATACCACCGGTGCGTGGCCCGATGCAACGAGGCGCATCAGGCGTGGCTACCGGCCTCGGTCCGTAAGTGCAACTCCCGCAACTGGGCCGTGCTGACCGGTGCCGGTGCCCCCGTTAGGGGATCATTGCCACGCGCGGCTTTGGGGAAGGCAATGACGTCTCGAATCGAGTCGGTTCCCGCCAACTCCATCACCAAGCGGTCCAGGCCGAAGGCCACTCCGCCGTGGGGTGGAGGGCCATATGTCAGGGCATCCAACAGGAACCCAAACTTGCCCTCCGCCTCCTCCTTCGAAATCCCGAGGACCGAGAAGAGCTGGCGCTGAATATCCATATCATGGTTTCGGATGCTGCCTCCACCCACCTCCTCCCCGTTGATCACCAAGTCATAGCTGAGAGAGACGACGGAGGCCGGGTCCGTGGTGAGACGCCCAAGATCCTCCGGACAGGGAGCGGTGAAGGGGTGATGCACCGCGACAAACCGCCCCTCCTCCGCCTCCCACTCCACGAGCGGGAAGTCCGTGACCCACAGAGCCTTCCAACCCACCTCCGAGCGTGGCATCCGCGCACCCGCCCAGAGCCGGAGCCATCCCAGCACCGCCGCCGCAACCGCCGGGAGGTCCGCCACCACCAAGACAGCGTCCCCCGCACCCACCCCGGTGGTGGAGACAAGGGCCGAGATCTCCTCGTCGGAGAGGAACTTCGCAATCGGCGAACGGACGGCGGGTCCGGATGGTCCTCGAACACGCCGCTCCCCATCCCCACCGAGCAGAAGCCAACTCAACCCACTCGCACCACGGCTGCGGACTTCCTCCATGAGCGCGTCCAGTTCCCTCCGAGTGAGCCCTGCCCCTCCCGGAACCCCCAACGCTCGCACCACACCACCGGTCTGCAGCACCCGAGCAAATCCCTGGAAAGCAGTTTTCGCAAACGCCTCCGACAGGTCATGGATCTCGAGAGGGATGCGCAGGTCTGGCTTGTCTGAACCGAATCGGCGCATCGCCTCGGCATATGTCAGCCGGGGCAACGGATCGGGCAACTCGGGTCCGCCCACCGCCCGGAAGGTGGTGCGGATCATGTCCTCTGCAAGAGCCATCACGTCTTCGGCCTCCACAAAGCTCATCTCGACGTCAATCTGCGTAAATTCCGGCTGCCGATTCGCACGCAGGTCCTCGTCCCGCCAACACCGGGCAATTTGGAAGTAGCGCTCCAGTCCACCGATCATCAGGAGCTGCTTATAGATCTGGGGCGACTGCGGTAAGGCATAGAAGTACGCAGGGGCAAGCCTTGTGGGAACGAGGTAGTCACGCGCGCCCTCGGGCGTGCTTCGGGTGAGGGTTGGGGTTTCGATCTCCAGAAACCCTTTGGCGTCCATGAAGTCGCGCACTGCCTTGGTGAAGCGGTGCCGCAAGGTCAGATTGGCCTGGAGTTCCGGGCGCCGCAGGTCCAGATAGCGGTGGCGCAACCGCAAAGTCTCATCCGCGGCGTCGGCACTCTCCAGGGGAAAGGGTAGCGGTCGACTACGCGAGAGAACCTCTGCCGCGTGGGGCAGGATCTCCACCGCTCCGGTCGGAAGCCGCGGGTTCTCGTTTCCTACCAGCCTGCACCGCACCCGACCCGAGATGGCAACGCACCACTGCCCGCGCCATTCCTTGGCCGCCCGCCAAAGCGCTCCGTTCTCACCGGGGTCGAAGACAACCTGCACCACACCACTGCGATCCGAGAGGTCCACGAAGGTCAGCCCACCGTGGTCCCGACTGGTGTTGACCCAGCCACATACCGTCACCTCTCGACCCTGATCTCCTGCGCGCAACTCTCCACACCCATGCGTCCTGCGCAGATTCATATCGACATCTCCCTCCCAGAACATAAAATGCCCCGCCCCCAGATCGGGGCGAGGCATGCTCGCGATACCACCCAACTTCGCCTCGTGCACGGCGAGGCCTCTTCCGGGATCCAACCCGGTCTTCCCCATAACGGCGGGACCCCGCCTACCGTCCGCAGGCATCCTGGGGGTTGTCCCGCTCCCCCGAGACGTCGGCCTCGCACCACCGCCGACTCGCTCGAGTCTCGCAAAAGAGGAGCCTCTTCCCCATCATCGGACGCGGTTCATGATACCGAGCGGGATGGCCGAGCGTCAAGCCCCGCTTGCTGCCTCCATTCCGTCGATCGCCGCCGCTGCGGCCAAGAGACGGATGGCTCCACTCTCTGTGAGTAGCGACACCGATCCGGAGGGCGGCGGGCCATCCCAATTCGCTCCCACCAGACCGGTCGCGGTGTTGCGCGCAAGAGTCCACGCCGCCTGCGCATTGACATTCAAAAGGGTGGCAATAGCGGGATCTGGATCCACGCTGTAGAGCAGAACCAGGTTATCGGCCAAGATGCCGTTGAAGTCCGCTTGCGCGACCAAAACCCCACCCGTTTGCACCATCTGCTGGTCCGTGAACGCAAAGGTCGCTTCGGCCTGCGTAAGGTATGCCTTCTGTTGGGTGATCTTGTACAACAGAACGCTGGCGCCGATGACCGTGCCTTGGTTGTATGTCCAGAGATCCCGAACCTCGGTCCCCGAAGACTGGATCCCATCATACACCGCCCCGCTGGACGGATTCACCAGATTCTGGACTTCCCAGGCATAAATCTTTTCCGCCCAGGAGAGATACGTCTGTTGCCCCGTCAGCAGATAAAGCTCGGCCCCCAACTCGACCGCTGGCGCATTGGCGGGTGTATTGCGATACTGTCGCTGGTCGTTCCAGAAGATTCCTCCTGCCGTGCTGTCCCAGCCGGATTCCTCGTAGCGAAAGACGGCCTCGGCCTGCGTGAGGTCTTGGGCATCACGGGTCAACCGATACGCTTGGACCAAATCGAGCCCTGACCAGTCGTTGTCGTCAAAGAACTTATTGGTGTTGGGACCACTGCCAGGCGTTGGTGCATAGGCCGGAACCGGGGCCGCCGCATCCCAGTATTGCGCGAGATTCTGCACCAGCGTCTGCACCTGCGTCAAAAGACCTTCTCCCGTGGGCAGCGCGGCCACTTCCTCGAGGGCATCCAAGCCGCAGGCATATGGCCAGACATCCGCCGGTGTGAAGGAAGCGCCGAGTTGCCCTTGGCTATTCGTCCACATGCCGCGGCTCGAATCGTAGAACGCCGCCGTCACCGACGCGATGGTGCCCTCTGCCTCCTGCGTCATCTGCGCCTCCTCCACCGCCGCCGCCGGCGGCGCGGTGGAGGCGAAACTGCCCAGGAGCACCAAACTCGGACGGGAGGTGCCGCCGACCAGTACAACGGGTTGCCCCGCCGGAACATAGGGTGCAAGCGACGGAGCCATCACCGCCCCGTCCCATAGCACAAGCGCCCCATCATCGCCCACCGCGCACTCGGTGGTTCCGCCGACCACCGTCGTCGTGGATTCGACCCATGCGGCCGGAAGGCCACAGTCGACGGACGTGCTCTGGTCGCTCACCGTGACGGCACCGGCTGCGGCAGAAACCGCTGCAAAACCGGTTTCGACCGCCGGTAGCGTTTGGGCAACACGGGCATCCTGCGTCTCAAGCCGCTCGAGCATCACGGCCCACTCAGCGCGCGAGACCGGCACATTCGGCTCAAAGCTCCCATTGGGAAAGCCGGTCACGATCCCGATCTTGGTGCCGATGGCTACGTAGCCGTGCTCGGCAGCTGGAATCGAGGCCGCGTCGCTGTATGGGAGGGGCAGCGACGCATCGGCCGCAGCACTGGATTGCTCCCCCATCGCCCGCAGGAGGGCGTCCAAGGCCCAGAGTCGCGAGGCGGAATCATTGGGCGCAAGCGCGCTGAAGCCCGGCACCAGGTCATCGGCCATCGCCGCTGCCACATCCCCTTGTGCCCAAGCCGGTGTCGAGACAGGAACAGCGGAAACCGCACTTGTGGTCGGGAGCCCAAGCATCCGCACAAGCGTCGCCAACACCTCTGCCTCCGTGACAGGGCCCGATGGGTCGTAGGTCCCTGCGGCGACCCCGTTGACGATGCCCTGTGCCGCGAGTTCCTCGACGGCCGTCATGGCCCACAACGCGGACCCAGAGACGTCGCTAAAGAAGGGCGGTGCGGTGCTGGACTGCGCCGCACTGGCCCCAGCCCAGAGCATCGTCGCAACGAACAACGCAAGGAGTCCTGGCGCAACGTGCCGAATGCCCATCCCGTGATCGCCACCATTCGATAGTGGTATTCCCCGGCTACGGAGGAATCCCTTTCTTGGGGGACACGATACCCGCATCGGACGGCCTATGGCGGAATGGCCAAGGTGCATTTCGCTGACTATCGCGATGGTTTCGTTCGCCTGAAGGTGAAAACGGACGAAGGTTGGCGGTGGGTG
>JAJYVN010000153.1 GCA_021791995.1 Bacillota bacterium | reverse complement strand
CGCTTGGATTTGTCGCCCGAGCGCTTGCGGGGGCCGTCGCTATTGCGGTAGTCGCCTCGCCGTGGCTACTCACGTGCACGTTTCTGGTGACTCTTTATATGTCGCTGAGCAAGCGCTGGGCAGAAGAGACGGCGGTCGCGCAGCGTGCTGCGGGCGGGTCCGCCCGTGCCGGCCACGGGTATCGCCGCACCAACGCGGCCATTCCCGTCGATCTGTTGCGCGAATACATGGTGATCAGCATGGGAGCATCTCTTGTGAGTTATGCGCTCTATTGTCTCAATAGTCCCCATGGTTCCGTGGAACTTGCCACACTGCCGTTCGTTGTTTATGGCTTGTTCCGCTTCCGTTATCTCGCCAATGCGCGATTGGACATGGGCCAGGCACCGGAGGAAACACTGCTGGGAGACCGGCCGTTTCTGGTGAACGCGGCGCTCTGGGCCGTGGTGGCGTTAGCCGTGGCGGTGTGGCCGTGAGGGCGTGCGTTGCCGTTACGGGGGGGTTGGGGTTCATTGGTCGCGCAACCGTGCGTGCCCTCGGCGAACATCCGGTCCTTGTGATTGACGATGGGAGCACCGCATCGTCCGGAGGTCCTCTCGGCGTCCAGGTAAAGGTGGCGCGACTGGATGTGCGGGATCCCGCACTTCCGTCGCTTTTGCGGGAACACCGCGTTGAACGGATCATTCATCTGGCAGCGCGGGCGGCGGTTACGCCGTATGGTCCAGAGGCTGTTGAGGCCGAGGGCGTGAACGTGGGTGGAACATTGGCCGTGCTGGAGGCATGCCGACTTGCCGGAGTCGGGCGTTTTGTGCTGGCGTCCTCCGCCGCAGTTTACGGGCGGTGGGAGCGGTTACCCATTGCGGAGGATGTGCCGCTTGTCCCGACCAGCGCCTATGGTGCGAGCAAGGTGGCTGCCGAAGCGTACGCACACGCTTACGGTTCGGCGATCGGGCTGGAGGTTGTGGTTTGTCGACCGGCAACGGTCTATGGGCCTGGTCAAACGCCGCGCCTGGAAGGGGCCGCGTGTAGCCTCTTTACGGCCGCCCTCGTGGCGGGGCAGGCTGGGACCATTTTGGGCGACGGCGGACAGAGTCGCGACCTCGTCTTTGTGAACGATGTGGGTGAGGCCTTCGCCCGCGCCGCCCTGACCGGGAGACCCGGTACATACAACGTGGGAACCGGCAGGGCCACCTCAATCTTGGATCTGTATCACCAGATCGCGCGGATCGCAGGTGCGGATGTGCCACCGCGGTTCGCGGCGCCTCGTCCAGGAGATATCCGCCACAGCGTGCTGGATGCGGCACAGGCCCAACAGGGACTCGATTGGGTCGCACGCACAGGCTTGGAGGAGGGCCTTGCGAGGACGGTGGACTGGATGCGCGACGCGCGAGGCGGCGAATCCGATCGGTGATGCGGGCGGTAGCGGCCAGCAATGGCCGCGTTTTCCGGGCGTTTGTTGTGGGCATCGCAAAAAAAAGGGGAGGGATCTCTTGCGGAAGGAGACGGTGCGTCGAGTTGACGGGCGTCACATCACCTATTACACGGCGGGTGGCGCGGACGCGGCTCCGGCGGGGAGAGAGAGGGAGCCTGCGGTTCTCGTAACGGGTGGGGCGGGGTATGTGGGTGGATCCCTGGTGCGGGTGCTGGTCCGTGCGGGACAACGCGTGGTAATCATGGATGATCTGAGCACGGGACATGCGGAAACGGTTCCCGAAGGCGTCGAACTGGTTGTGGCGCCGGTGGGGGACGTAGTGACTCTGCGCGAGGTGCTGAATCGCTTTGCGGTCCGCGCCGTGTTTCACTTTGCCGCATCTTCACTCGTTGCTGCTTCGCTGGCGGATCCGCTGGCCTATTACCGCAACAACGTTCGGCAGGGTTTAGCCCTGATCACGGAGGCTGTGCGGGCGGGGTGCCCGCCGTTGATCCTCTCGTCTTCGGCGGCTGTCTACGGTGTTCCATCGCGCGTGCCAGTGCCGGAGGATGCCCCCCTCGCACCCATCAGTCCCTATGGGGAGACCAAGCGCGTGCTGGAACAGGCGCTACGCTGGTGCGGTGAGGCCTACGGCTTGCGGTGGGCGGCGCTGCGCTACTTCAATGCGGCGGGAGCGCTCGAGGGTGGTCCCACCGAGCGGCATGACCCCGAGACCCATCTGATTCCCAACGTCTTGCGTGCCGCGCGGGGGGAGACGGAACTGACCCTTTTCGGGAGCGACTTCCCAACGGCCGACGGGACTGCGGTGCGTGACTACATCCACGTGGGAGACCTCGCCACCGGCCACGTCGCGGCTTTGGAGCACCTGGAGCGGGGCGGGTCGGGCGGTCCGTTCAATCTCGGCACGGGGCAGGGGCACTCGGTGGCCGAGGTTCTTCGCGCAGCGGAGGCCGTGGTGGGTCGCCCCATCCCCTATACGACCGGCCCACGGCGGGCGGGAGACCCACCCGTGCTGGTCGCGGACCCAACGCGGGCCCAGAAGATCCTGGGATGGAACGCCGCGCACCAGGACCTGGGCGAGATCTTGGGTTCTGCCTGGACTGGGTTGCGGGGTGGAACGGTTGAGTGAGTTGCGGTTTGACCCGATTCATCAGGAGTGGGTCACGGTGGCTGCTAAGCGCATGCAACGACCGGTGACGGATGCGGCCTCTGCTTGCCCCTTCTGCCCTGCGCAGGATGAGGCACGCTCCGAGCTCCCGCGTTCGGACTACGGTGTTGCGGTCTTTGATAACCAGTTTCCGTCGTTTGGTGTGGCTGGAGGAACCGGAGCCGATCCGCTGACGGTTCCGGGGTCCGCCGGTTACCGCCGGGCGCGCGGCTTCGGTGCTGCCGAAGTTGTCGTGTACTCCCCACGCCATGAGGCGGATCTCGGGACGCTACCCTTTGCCGCAGTGCGCTTACTCGTCGATGCCTGGGCGGATCGCACGGAGGTTCTGTCGCGACGATCGGATGTCGCTTGCGTCTTTGTCTTTGAGAACCGGGGGGCGAGCATCGGCCAAACCATTGACCATCCGCACGGCCAGATTTATGCCTACCCGTTTTTGCCCACTCGGATGCGGTCGGAGTATCACTCTTTGTGGCAGCATCGACGGATGGAGGGGAGTTGCCTGATTTGCGACCTGCTTGCGCGTGACGCAGCGGATGCTCGGCGGATGGTCGATCAGGCACCCGGGTGGCGGGCCGTCGTCCCGTTTGCTCCACGCTTTCCGTTCGAGATGCATTTGGTGCCGGAAACGCACCGAGGCTCCCTTGTGGTGATGGACACCAGGGAGCGGGATGGGCTTGCAACCTTGCTGGGGCGTTCCATTCGTCGCTACGACCGCCTGTGGGGGCAGAGGATGGAATACATGATGTGTATTTATCAGCAGCCGCACGAGTGCCAACCGACGAATCTGTGGCACCTACATCTCGCCTTTTATCCGTTGCGCCGCGCAGCCGACAAGCTGAAATACCTCGCTGGCTCGGAGTCGGGAGCGGGTGCGTTCCTTTTGGATGCTACGCCGGAGGAGATGGCTCGGCACCTGATGGAGGCGGGAGGATGAACGACCGAGAGGCGTGGGTGTTGGGGCAACATGCCTTTGGTACCAGCTTTGGCGGTGTCGCGGATGGTGTGTACGCAGCTCCCGGCCGTGTGAACCTGATCGGGGAGCATACGGACTATCAACAGGGGTTATGTCTGCCGGCAGCGATCGATCGCCATACCGTGGTGGCGGCACGGCGACGGACGGACCGGCGTGTCGTCGCGTACAGCCAGGCACAGGGGTGTTGGGCCACGAGCCCGCTCGGCGATCTACGCCCAGGTCCAAGCGGCTGGTGGTTCAACTATGTTGCGGGTGTGTGCGAGGCCCTTCGGCCGCCCTGGGGGTGTGACCTGGTGGTGGTGGGGGACCTGCCGGTGGGGGCAGGCCTCTCCTCCTCCGCTTCCCTGGAGATGGCGGTTGGCACGGCGCTCAACGATCTGTTTGGTCTTGGCATCAATCCTGAGAACCTTGCCTTGGTCGGGCAGCGGGCGGAGAATGCATTTGCTGGGGTTTCGACCGGAATCATGGATCAATTCGCCTGTGCGCTCGGGCGGGAGGGGATGGCGCTACTCCTCGACACGCGCACGCGCAGCACCGTGCCCATTCCGTTCGATCCAGAGCCATCCGGTTTGACCCTTTTGGTTGTCGATACGCAGGTGGAAAGACAACTGGTGAGTGGTGGGTATCAAGCACGCTTTGAGGAGGCGCAGGCTGCGGCGCGAGCCCTGGGCGTGGCAAGCCTGCGGGATGCGGATCCCGCACACCTTTCCTTGGACGGTGTCCTTTTGCGGCGCGCTCGGCACATATGCAGCGAGAACGAGCGTGTCCGCCTTGTGGTGGCGGCTGCAGGCCGACGGGCGTGGGACGAGGTGGGACAGGCCTTCTATGCATCGCACCAGTCGCTCCGCGATGACTATGAGGTGAGCCACCCGGCGCTCGATCGGGTAGTGGAAACGGCCATGCACTGTCCTTCCGTGCTGGGCGCCCGTCTGACTGGCGCCGGCTTCGGGGGAGCAGCGATTGTGCTCTTGCGCCAGGACGCGGAAGGGGACTTTCGCCAAGCCTTGGGCGCGGCATGGCGAGGCCGTCTCCCGTTCCGCGCTTGGAGAGTGCATCCCTCACGGGGTGCACACCGAGTGGAGGTACCAGCGGATGGCAAACCGTAGCATGCGGGCGGACCGTCGCCTGCGAGCCGATGTGCGGTTCCTGGCGGGCCTATTGGGTGAAGTCCTGCGGGAGCAAGGTTCCGATGAACTTTTCGCCTTGGTGGAGGAGTTGCGGCAGGCCTGCAAGCAGCTCCGCCGTTCGTTCCGCCCGCAGGCGGCCGACAGCCTGATCGCATGGCTTGCCGAACTGCCACTCGACCGTGCCGAGGCAGTCGCGCGCGCCTTTGCCATCTACTTCCAATTGGTGAACATCGCGGAGCAGCACCATCGGATTCGGCGTCGGCGCGATCACGAGTTGCGACCACAGGTTGAGGGGCCACAGGAAGACTCGTTCGCCTGGTTGGTACCGCAACTGCCGGGCCGTGGTCTGACGGCGGAGCGAGCGGAGGAGTTGGCACGGTCGCTTCGGGTGGAGCTTGTGTCTACCGCGCACCCGACGGAGGCGGTGCGCCGCACAGTTGTCGAGAAGCACGCCGCGTTGCATGCGCTGTTGGCAGCGCGGGATGCAGGACCACGCACGGCGCGTGAGGAGCGGCGGCTCCGCCAGGAGGTCAAGGCCGAGATCACCTCGCTCTGGCAGACGGATGAGTTGCGTGCAAGCCCTCCGACGGTGATCGATGAGGTAAAGAACAACCTCGTCTACTTCGACGATATCCTCTTCACGGTCTTGCCCGAAGTTACGCGGGACCTCGAGGAGGCTCTGGAACAGGTTTACCCGTCCCATACCTTTCGTCTCCCCCCTGTCGTTCGTTTCGGTACATGGGTGGGAGGCGACCGGGACGGCAACCCGCGTGTGACCCCCCACGTGACACGCCAAGCGTTGCTCCTGCAAAAGCGGCTCGTGCTCACCAAGTATCTGCGGGGAGTAGGGGAAGTTGCGCGCAAGCTGAGTTCCACCACCACCATGGTTCCGGCCGAGGAGGGGCTGCTCCAGTCCATGGAAGCGGATGTCGAGACGATGCCGACCTTTGCCGCCTTTATGGCCGGGCGGAACCTGCAGGAGCCATATCGTAGAAAACTCTTCTTTGTGTATCGGAAACTGGAGATCGCGCTGTATCACTCCGGTGGTGGCACGGTGCCGGAATTACCGCTCGGAACGGCCGACGCGCTACCACCCCTCGGGCAGGACAGGGGGTATGAAGCGGCACGGGAGTTTCTGGAGGATCTGGACCAAATGGCGAGCAGCCTGCGGAACTCCGGCGGTGCTGTGCTGGTGGATGTCTACCTCGATCGGTTGCGGCGGCAGGTGGAACTCTTCGGGTTTCACTTGGCACCGATGGACATCCGGGACCACTCGGGTCGTCACGCGGCTGCGGTGGATGCAGTGCTGATGAGCGCGGGGGTATGCGCTGACTATCGCGATCGATCCCCAGAGGAACAGGTTGCACTCTTGACGGAACTGCTCTTCCACGCGGGGCCGCTCCTGGGGCCCATCGCCGATCTTCCCCCCGAGGCAGGGGAGGTCTGGGAGGTGTTCCAGGTTATTCGCTGGGCGCTGGAGGAGCTGGGGCCAGAGGCCATCGGTCCTTACGTCATCAGCATGACCCACGGTATCGAGGATGTTCTGGAGGTCCTCTTCCTAGCGCAGCAGAGTGGACTCGCCGGATGGCGTGACGGCCAGTATCACAGTTCACTGGACATCGCGCCCCTGGTTGAGACGATCAGTGATCTGGATGGGGCCGGCGAGATCTTGGCCGATCTCTTGGAGCATCCGACCTATCGCCCCCAACTCCTTGCGCGGGGGATGCGGCAGGAGGTGATGCTCGGGTACTCCGATTCCACCAAGGATGGCGGTTACCTTGCCGCCAACTGGGGCCTGTATCGAGCGCAGGAGGACCTGGCGCGTGTGGCGCGCGAGCACGGGGTCGAACTGCGACTCTTCCACGGCCGGGGCGGTACACTGGGTCGGGGAGGCGGGCCACTGGGGGCGGCGATTCGTGCTCAACCACCCGAGACACTCACCGGACGACTGCGCATCACCCAGCAGGGCGAGGTGATGTCGCATCGCTTTCTGCCGGCCGAGATCGCGGCGCGGACCATGGAACAGGTGGTGACGGCTGTGGCGGATGCCACCTGCCATCGCAGGGATGCGCCTAGCGTACCGGGTGCTTGGCGTGCGGCGGCGGAACAGATGGCTCAGGTTTCGCTCGAGGCCTATCGTGCATTGGTGACAGACCCCGCCTTCGTCAGCTACTTCTACGCGGCAACCCCGCTCGAAGAGATTGCTCTTCTCAACATTGGGTCTCGCCCGTCGCGCCGTAAAGCCGGCCAACGTGTGGAGGACCTGCGTGCGATTCCCTGGGTCTTTGCGTGGACGCAGAGCCGTCACCTGATCCCAGGCTGGTTCGGACTTGGTACGGCCCTCGAGCGTGCCGCCAACTGGGCGCTACTCGCGGAGATGTATGGTGGGTGGCCGTTCTTTCACACCGTGATTGACAATG
>JAJYVN010000152.1 GCA_021791995.1 Bacillota bacterium | reverse complement strand
AGAGCATCTGTTCCCTTATCATAGGGTCATCATCCGATCACCGGCGCGTAATGTCAAGCGTCGATGTCTACTCCTTGAATTCGACCAACACCACATCGATTTCGCCTTCGGCGGCCATGCGCAACAGGCGGTGCAGACCACGCCGCTTCTCGTTCAGGCCGGAAGCACGCTCGGCCACCAGAGCCGTAATCTCGTACCTGCGGTCCGTCGCCGCCGCCTCTTTCTGTGGAAGAAACCCGAGCGTAGATACCGCAGCGTTCCTTGCGGCTCACACTCAACCGACGCAAAGCGTCAACATCCCGGGACAAGAACCGGCGCTGCCCGCTGCGCAAACGCCTGACAGGTACCAGCCGGCCGATCTCCTCCCAGCGGTAGACCGTGCGGACCGAAATGCCCAACCAGTTCGCCACTTGTCCCGTCGAAAGCATCCGTATCCCATGCCATACGGGGCATCATTCGATAGGGAAAAGGTGATGTCAATACGTACATTGACTTCATATCCCGAATACCCGAAGCTGCCGGAATGGAACTTCGACCGGAAGCGCGGGGGCGCAATGCAATCCAGGCAGCGCCACCGATACCGATCCCACGCGGGGAGCTCCTCAGCCCATCTCCTCGATCTCAAGGCTCACATCCAGCGCACGGGCCGAGTGCGTTAAAGACCCCATCGAGAGCGAGGTCACTCCGGTCCGCGCCACCTCCGCGATGGTGTCGAGATTGATCCCTCCCGAAGCCTCGGTGCGTGCGCGCGGACCAATCAACTGCACCGCCTGGGCCAGCAGTGCTGTTGGCATATTGTCGAGCAGAATGATCTCCGCACCTGCTTCCAGGGCATCCGAAACCTCCGCCAAAGTGGTGCACTCCACCTCGATGCGTAGGCCAAACGGTGCGCACTCTCTGGCCCGCAGTACGGCAGACCGGATGCCTCCCGCCGCACGAACGTGATTATCCTTGATCAGGACCCCATCCCCGAGTCCGAAGCGGTGGTTACGCCCGCCACCTGTGCGCACGGCGTAGCGCTCGAGCCACCGTAGCCCTGGGGTTGTCTTGCGCGTATCGAGCACCTCCACTCCCGGCGCCTTTGACACCGCCTGCCACGTGAGTGTCGCGATGCCCGAGAGATGCTGCAAGAAGTTGAGTGCCACGCGCTCCGCACGCAGGATCGAACGGGCCGACCCCTCCACCGTTCCGAGCCGGCTGGGAACGGTGGTCACGTGTACACCATCGGTAACCAGGGCGTCCCAGTGCAAATCCGGGTCCACCGACACGAAGACGCGATCTGCTACCGGCAGACCGGCAATCACACCGGGCTCTTTGGCCAACAGCACGGCCTTGGCCCTGAGATCGGGCTCCACCACGGCCTCAGAAGTAACGTCGGCGCTGGTTCCATCCTCGGCCAAAGCCAACTGAATCAGTGCATTCAACTGGTCCGCAGGCCATCCGACGGGCCAAGACCCCTTCGGCACACCATCACTCCCAACGCACGAGGTCCGTTGGTCTGCCCCTCTGCTGCACGAAATGACCGAGAAACCGCGGGTTCTCCGCAGGGAAGTCGCTCCGATACTGCGAGCCGCGGCTCTCCTCCCGCGCAAGGGCCCCTGCCACAATCCGATCCGCCACCAGCCCCTCGGGAGAGGGGGGCAAGGCCGTAAGCCAATCCCGAAGGTGCACGAGTCCCTCCATGGACCGCTCAATCCCCGCGTCGTGGAAGAGACGTTGTCCCAATTCCCGGCGGAGGGCAGGAGACAGCGCGGGACCGAACATGCTCGCGGGACGTGCATCCCTTGGTGGATCCCCTTCGTCCTTCGCGGCTTCCGCCGCGCGGTAGCCAAAGACCAGGCACTCCAACAGCGAGTTGGAGGCTAAGCGATTGGCCCCGTGGACCCCTGTGCAGGACACCTCCCCACAAGCATACAAACCCGGCAGGGATGTCCGCCCCTCCAGGTCCACCGCAACCCCTCCCATCAGAAAGTGCGCAGCGGGGGCCACAGGGACCGGGTGGGACAGTGGGTCGAATCCCTTACTGCGCAGCCCCGCGAAGAGCGTGGCAAACTGCTCCCGGGCATGGGAAGAGAGGTGCTCCAGCCGAAGGAAGACATGGTCCTTGCCCGTCGACTCCATTTCATGGGCGACCGCCCTTGCCACCACGTCCCGCGGCGCAAGCTCTCCCTTGGGGTCATACCGCGACATGAAGCGCTCTTCGTTGGCATTCCAGAGTTCGGCCCCCTCCCCCCGGAGCGCTTCGCTGAGAAGGAAGGCCGGATGGCCCATGGCGAAGGCTGTGGGATGGAACTGCACGAACTCCATGTCCGCAACGGCCGCCCCCGCGCTGTAGGCTAAGGCGATGCCATCCCCGGTTGCCGTACCGGGGTTGGTCGTGGGAGTGTATAACCCGCACGCACCACCGGTAGCCAGGATCGTCGCGCGCGCACGCAACGCGTGAAGAGCACCGCCACGCTCGATGATGGCCCCCCCACACCGCGCGTCAGCCGTCAACAGGGACACCGCGCGCGCGCCCTCCCAGATCACAATCGCGGGGTTTGCCTGCACATAGGGCACGAGCGCCTGCACCACGGCCTGCCCGGTTGCACCACCGTTGGCGTGAAGGATCCGCCGACGCTGGTGACCACCCTCCAGACCGAGGTCCGGAGTCCCATCCGGTCCACGGTCAAAGGGAACCCCCCGCTTCAAGAGGTCATGGACGCGGATGGGCCCCTCCTCGGCCAGGATCTCCACCGCCGACAGGCGACAGAGCCCGCGACCCGCTTGGAGGGTATCCTCCTCATGCAGAGTCGGATTGTCCTCCGGATCGAGGGCAGCTGCAATCCCGCCCTGCGCCCAAGAGGAGTTGCTCATCTCAAGCTGTGCCTTGGTGATCAGGATGACGCTCCCATGGCGAGATGCCTGCAGAGAGGCATAGAGCCCGGCGAGGCCACTGCCAATCACCAGAAAATCGGCGTCGAGACCATTCGAATGGTCCGGCAGACTCATCGACACGTTGCGTTCCGCCGTAGGACGCCCTCTCCCGGAGCTTGTTACGCCCGATACTAGCACCGTACCGAGCAGAGAACAACAAAATTTGGCCAAGACCTGAGTGTCGTTGAACGGACGAAAGGCCCCGCCTCGTCCGGAAACTCGACCAACGGAGGGGGATCCGCCCCAATCTCGAGACATTCTGCATCATCCGATCACACGTTTCGGACCTGCACCGGCTCCTGGAACCACCCGTCCATAGCCTGTGCCCAGGCGCGGAGCCGTTCGGGCGGATACGGCTCGACGGAAGTCCAGACGGGGTCCAGCATCCGCGTTGCCGTCGAGAACTGCTGCAGGGCATACCGCCTAGCCCCACGGATCGAATCTCCGATTTCAAGGATCTCCTCCGCACCGACAAGTCCAGGCACCACCGTGGTGCGAAACTCATAATCGGATGCCTCGGAACGGATGCATTCCACCGTTTGGGCAAAGGGCACCGACCACTTGGCCCCGAGCTCGGCATATCGAGCCCAGGTGGTCTTCAGGTCCATGGCCATGCAATCGACCAACCCCTGGCGCAACACCTCGGCCACGACGTCCGGCCGACCCCCGTTGGTATCGAGCTTCACGTGGAAGCCATGCTCCCGAAGTTCCTGCAAAAAGGGGATCAGTCCACGGTGTAGGGTGGGCTCGCCCCCGGTGACGCAAATGTGCTGCACCAATCGCTTCCGCCGCAGAACAAAGGCGAGCGCATCGGCGGCGGAGAGGGGCCGCTCTGCGGGCGGCCCCTCCACGAGCAGGGGGTTGTGGCACCAACCACAGCGCAGGTTGCAGCCCTGCGTGAAGAGGGTTGTCGCCACATGCCCAGGAAAGTCAACCAAGGAGACCGGGACCAACCCCGCAAACGTCATCGGTGGAACTTCCCCTGCGGCCGCCATCCCATCACACCACCGGCAAGGCATATTCGAGCCGATCGCGGAACTCCTGGCGCTTGCCGCGGTTCCACGACTGCACCGGGCGGTAGTAGCCGACCACACGGCTCCAGACCTCCGTCGTGGCACCACAGTACGGGCACTCCCATCGCTCGCCATCGAGATACCCGTGGGAGGGACAGACGGAGAAGGTGGGGGTCAGCGTGATGTACGGGATGCGGTAGCGGCTGGACACGGTCGAGATCAACTCGCCCACCGCACGCGCATCATGCACCCGCTCCCCCAAAAACAGGTGGACCACCGTGCCGCCCGTGTAGGTCGCCTGCAGGCTCTCCTGATGCTCCAACACCCGAAAGAGGTCGTCGGTGTATCCAACGGGCAGATGCGTGCTGTTGGTATAGTAGGTTTCCCCGTCTGGGGTACCCGCCTGGATGATGCCGGGATAGTGCTTACGATCCAGGCCCGCGAGGCGATACGACACACCCTCGGCTGGAGTGGCCTCTAGATTAAAGAGTTGGCCCAGTTCCTCCTGGTAGTGGGCGAGCACGCCCGCCATGAAGTTCAGCGCACGCTCGGCAAACGCTCGACCCCGCTCGGAGGCAATGTCTTCTCCGAAGAGGTTCAGTGCCGCTTCATTGGCCCCAACCAGCCCAATGGTGTCGAAGTGGTTATTCCAGTACCGGCCGCTCTGGGCAGCAACCGCTTCAAGATACTCCCGGGCATAGGGGTAAAGGCCCTGACGAGTGAAATCCTCTACCGTGTCGCGTTTGATCACGAGGCTATCCTTCGCCAGGTCCATCAAGCTGCGCAAGCGCCGGAAGAACTCGTCCTCATCCTGGCTGAGAAAACCGAGGCGGGGCAGGTTAATGGTCACCACCCCCAGGGATCCGGTGAGCGGATTGGCACCAAACAGGCCTCCTCCCCGTCGGCGGATGGCACGGGTATCGAGCCGCAACCGGCAGCACATGCTGCGCACATCATCCGGGTGCATATCGCTCGACACAAAATTGGCGAAGTATGGGGTTCCGTACTTGGCCGTCATGGCACAGATCGCCTGTCCCACCTCCGAGGCCCAGGGGAAGTCAGCCGTGACGTTGTAAGTCGGTATCGGAAAGGTGAATCCCCGCCCCGCACCGTCCCCTGCACTGTAGACATCGCAGAGTGCCAGGTTGAAGACGTCCATCTCGTTCTGAAAGTCGCCATACGTCTCGTCCAGTAGCGTACCGCCCATGACGACGGCCTTGTCTCGGTAGATCGCGGGACAGCGCACATCCAGGGTGATGTTTGTGAAGGGGGCCTGGAAACCGACCCGCGTCGGTACATTCAGGTTAAAGATGAACTCCTGCAGGGCCTGGCGGACGGCAGCATAACTGAGCCCATCCTTACGGATGAACGGCGCAAGCAGGGTGTCGAGGCTCGAGACCGCTTGAGCCCCGGCCGCCTCCCCCTGCAGCGTATACAGGAGGTTCACCAACTGCCCTAACGCCGAGCGAAAGTGCCTTGGCGGCTGCGCCGCGATCTTGCCTGGAATAGGCACGACACCCCGGCGCAGGAAGTCCTCCAAGTCCCAGCCCACGCAGTATGGGCTGAGCATACCCGCATCGTGGATATGCAGGTCTCCTGAGAGGTGCGCCTCCGCGATGTGCGGAGGGTAGATCCGTCCGAGCCAGTACTCCTGGGAAATCGCTGAGGTCACATAATTGTGCAGCCCCTGCAGGCTGAACCCCATGTTCGAGTTCTCCTGCACCCGCCAGTCGTGCTGCGCCAAATAGTCGTGCACGAGGTTACGCTGCGCCGCATGCGCCTCTCGGTAGATCATATACCGCCGGCCCACCGCACGCTCCCCAAGATCCAGCAAAGCGTTCTCCACGTCATCCTGAATCTCTTCGATGTCAACCTGCGTACGCCCGTTCTGCCGATTGCTGACGGCGGCCGTCACCCGCTCGATGCGGTCTTCGATCTCCACCGACAGAGGCTCCGGGTCTGGTTGATGCAACTCCGCTCGAAAAGCCCTAGTCACCGCCGAGCGAACACGTTCCGAATTCCAGGGCACCACCGTACCATCCCGCTTGCGGACCTGTGGAGCTCCCACCGTTCGACGCACCTCCCTTTCAGATACAGCATATAGCATGTCATATCCCAATGCGGATGCAAGATGTGGATTGGGCCAAATGGACGGGCCAAATGGACCGGCGTGGAGTGGCAAGCGCGTGCCTTCATGATCGCTTGCTTCGATGGCGACCCTCGTCCCGTACGAGTTCTCCTGACGCATCAAGCACCGTTGTCCGTAAGTCAATGCGCACGTTTGTCTCGCTGGCTTGCCGAAGGAGATCAAGGGTTTAGGGCGGCCTGTGACTCCGCGAGGTTTCGACAACAAACCCTGAGCGCACGCACTTCGTTTCCGCACGCCTGTCTCCGGTTGCCGGCAGCGCAGTGGGATGGATCGATCACGGCGCACAAGAACCTCGGGGCCGCGCCCCACCTCGAAACGATCGAGGTCCGGTTTCCCGACGATTGGTTCGCTAGACGCCTCGGAGCTATGTTCCATCCAACCTCTCATTTCGGTCGCCAACGGACACGGCGGGCACCCGGTCGATGCTCGATCGTTCCTCGATCCAGATCGCCGGGGCCCCGTGCGGCACCGCCCTTCCGAGCGCATAACAAGAAACCGTTCCTGTTCTTATAGTCGTTTATTTCCGGCTACTGCCGGTTTCCTATTGGAACGTTCCTGCTTCGCAGCAGCCGGTTTCACCAGGCCGTTCTCCTGGCCAGAGCCTTCTGCTCCACAGGCGTTTAACGTCTCCAGGGAACTCCCGGCGACAAGCGACGCGAGATTCCGCGCCGCGTTCAGGTCTCGGTCGATCTCTGCCCCACGCGCCTCACACGGGAAAACCCGCTGCCCAAGCGGCATCTCTGTCTTGATGTGGCCGCAGACCGAGCAAGTCTTGGTTGAAGGATCGAAGCGGGGAGAAATCACCAACGCGGACCCGTACCATATGGTCTTATACTCCAACATCCGGCGGAACGCGCCCCACCCAGCATCCGCGATCGACCGGGAAAGATGCTGGTTGCAAAGCATGCCGTGCACGGACAGGTCTTCGACCACGATAACCGACTTGGTTTTCGCCAGGTCCGTGGTCGTCTTATGTAGGAAGTCCGCGCGTTGGTAGCGGATGCGGCGATGCATCCTGGCTCGTCCAGCCGCAGACTTGCGGCGATTGCGTGAGCCTCGTTGCTTGC
>JAJYVN010000151.1 GCA_021791995.1 Bacillota bacterium | reverse complement strand
CCGCCACCCCGGTAGGCTCCTCCTTCGGAGGCTTGACGATGATCGTGCCGGTCGGTAGTTGCTCTACTGGCACAGGCAGCTTGCCGTCGCGGTACATTCGCCACGCGGCTTGGTAGCGGATGCCCTGCTCCTTCGCCCATGTACGCAACTTCACTCATTCAGTATACCACATCTGTCGTTAGACGTAGATTTAATTCGTCAACAGTTGAAACCCCCCAAGAACCCATCCAGTGTGCTTGAGCCATTCCACAGCGCAGAGTGTTTCCCTCTGGCAGAGCAAAATGCAAAGGGAATGCGCAACCGGTACCGAATGCCGTTCCAAAAAGGAGGGCTCTCGCGGTGAACGGTCGCTCCCTCTGGCTTGACTTCGCTGCAAACCGATCCCTTTTGAGTACAGGCGCTGGGATGGAACGCGTGACGCAGCAGGCGCAGCGATGCGGCATCGATACACTGATCCTCGGGGCACGAGACGACAACGGCTTTGCCGCGTATCGGAGCGAGATCGTGCCACACGCCCATGCTGCGGATCCCACATATCCGGACGGGTACGACCTGGTTGCGACAGGTCTAGAGGCCGCCCGGCGGCATGGACTACGCATCCTCCTTGCCTTCCCAACCTTCTGCGAAGGACGGCTGGGAGGAAGCAACGCAGGGATGGCCTTCCAACACCCCGATTGGGTTGTCCATCTGATCGGGCTGGAGGACGGGATGCTCGGTATTCGGCCCGCCACCGATCCGCGTCCCTCCTTCCAGTCTCCGACCAGCATCGACGCGCACTCCATGGTCTGGGTCAATCCAGCCCATCCGGCCGTCCTTTCACATGAACTGTCCTTGATCGCCGAACTCATGGACCGCTACCCAGTGGATGGGATCGTTCTGGATCGGGCCCGACACCTGGGTGGTGCCGCCGACTTCTCCCCGACCTCGCACGATCTCTTCACATCCTTCCTTGGTCACAGCGTCTCCCCTTGGCCCGAGGCGGTTTGCACTCTCCGACCGGGCGACCCCAAACCAGAGGTCGTCCCAGGCCCGTACTACCCCCAGTGGATGGAATGGCGGGTTCGGACCATTACTGCCTTCATACGCCGTGTGCGCAGCATCATGGACCGAACCCCGGACCGCGTCTTCGCGAACTACACCGGGTCGTGGTACCCACTCTACGACCAGATGGGAGTCAATTGGGCCGATCCCAGCGTCCCGCCGCCGTTCCCCCACGCCGGTCCGGGCTACCAGGCCGCCGGCTTCGCACGCATTGTGGACCTATCCATCTCGGGCCTCTATTACCCTGAGGTCGAAGAGGACGAAGCCTCCGCCTTGGGCCGTCCGTATTGGTATTCGGTGCGCGGAGCTGCGCGCATGGCCAAAACGATGACGGCCGACGCCCGGCCGATCTGGGGCGGATTGTATCTTTTGCAGTATCGTGACGAGCCGGAGCGCTTTCAGGCAGCGGTGCGCGCCGCACTCGAGGCGACCAACGGCGTCATGCTCTTCGACCTCTGCTACCTGCAGCAGTATGGGTGGTGGGACCGATTGCGGGAGGTGCTCGTGCCATGAACGTGATCGTACTGTTGGCGGATACGCTGCGCCGGGACGCTGTCTCCGCCTACGAACCGACACCCGTGCCCACACCCGCTTTCGAGCGATTGGCTGACCTCGGCGTCGTCTTCGACCAGCACTACATCGGCAGCTACCCCTGCATGCCCGCCCGCCATGAGCTGTGGACCGGTCGCTACGAGTTCCCGTTTCGCGGTTGGGGCCCGGTGCTCCCGGGGGAGCCAACGCTGCCGCGGCTTTTGTCCCAGAGCGGTGTAGCCACGATGCTGATCACCGACCACTACCACCTCTTCCAGCCGGGGGCGGGAAACTATCACTTCGGCTTTGAGGGATGGGAATTTATCCGCGGCCAAGAGGATGACGCGATGATCACCCCGGAATCTCCGGTGCTCTGGCCCGGTCCCGGTGAAACCAAGGTGCATCGGCGATGGGAAAGGTACTTCCGGAACACACAGGATCGGCGAAACGGCCTCCACTGGAAGAGCCCCCAAGACACCTTCTGTGCGCGCACCCTTACGGCGGCTTCTCAGTGGCTACGCGACAACCCAACGCCGCGTAGGCCATTCTTCCTTTTGGTAGATTGTTTCGACCCGCATGAGCCCTTTGATCCACCGAGCCCCTTCCGGGAACGGGCCGGGGCACCGCCTGCGGAGGCGTGCATCCCCTGGCCGATCTATGGTCGAGCCGATCGCTACACCCCTGAGGAGTTGGCGGGCATCCGGCGTCTCTACAGTGCGGAAGTCGCCCTTGTGGACGACTGCTTTGGGCGACTGCTTGAGACCTGCGCGGACCTCGGCCGACTGGATGACACCGTCATCCTCGTGACGACAGACCATGGTCACCTCTTTGGGGAACACGGCATGATTGGCAAGCCTTCCGCCACCCACGGAGACAGCACACTCTATCGACCGCTCGGGCATATCCCCTTTCTGGCCTATCACCCGGAAAGCCGTGGCGGCCGACTGCGTGTTCCGCACCTGACGCAGACCGTGGACCTCTTTGCCACCGTGGCCGACCTCCTGGGCGTTCCGCTGCCAGAGGGAACCCATGGTCGGAGCCTCGTCCCCCATCTCCTCGGCCAGGGCTCGGCCATCCGGCCTGTCGCGGCCTTCGGCAAATTCGGGGAGTCCATCGCTGTCACCGACGGAATCCTCACACTGCACCAATGGCCGCCGACGCAGGACAACACCCCGCTCTATTGGTACGGGCCGGAAGCGCCCTCCTTCCTCCGACCTCGGGGTGTGGGCCCCTTCGAGCCCGCTGCCGTTCGCTACCCGATCGACTGGGTCCGTGGTCCCATGCAGACCCAACTCTTAGACTCCGGCGAGACGCACGATCGATCGGTGGAGCTGCCGGCGGATGCCGCGCGATTGCGTCAGGCGCTCGTCGACTGGCTGCGCGCGATCGGGGCGCCGCCCTCGCAGTTCGAGCGGTTGGGACTGATCGAGAGGAGAATGGCCGAATGACACCCAACGCCATCGTGATCTGCTTTGACACGCTGCGCCGCGACGCCGTGAGCACCGACCTTGCCGCAACCCCGCATCTCGACCACTTCGCCGAGCAAGCAGTGGTCTTCGAGAACGCCTGGGCCGAGGGGTTGCCGACGATCCCGTTCCGTCGTGCCGCATTCACCGGCATGCGTAGCTATCCATGGAACCACAACATCGGAGATCGCGGCTCGCAGCCAAACCTCTTGGGCTGGCATGCTATCCCGGAGTCACAGACGACCATTGCGGAGTATCTGTACCGCCGGGGGTATGTCACGGGACTGGTCACGGACCTCTGGCACATGTTCAAACCCAGCATGAACTTCCACCGTGGGTTTGTGTCATGGGAGTTCATCCGCGGACAGGAGGGCGACACCCATGAACTCGGCAGCACCTCGTTTGTCGATCCGTCGCCCCACGCCGGAAGGCGTATCGCACCATCGTCCTACCTGTATCAGGTCCGCAATCGCCAGAGCGACCGCGACTACTTCGCCGCACAGGTGTTCGAGCGCGCCGCGGAGTGGGTGGAGGGCAACCGCAAAAACCAACCCTATTTCCTCTGGGTCGACAGCTTCTCCCCGCATGAGTTCTGGGATCCACCAACGCGTTTCGCCGACGCCTACGCCTCCGGGGAGGGGCTCCTCGATCACATCGTCCCCCAGACGCTGAACGGTACCAACCCGACCGAGCAGGACATTCTTCGCACCCAGGCGCTGTACAAGGGGTATGTGACATTCTGCGACGAACAGTTGGGGCGGTTTCTCGAGCGTGTGCAACGATCGGGGGCCTTGGCGGACACGGTCATCGTCATCCTCTCCGACCACGGAACAGAGCTCTGGGATCAGGAGCGCTTTGGCAAAGCCGCGAGCCGCCCCCACCGCTACAACACACAGATCAATTGGCTTGTGACCCACCCGGATCTCTCAAGGCACCATTCGGTCACCGACTTCGTGCAGAACCATGACATCGTGCCAACCCTTCTCGGTCTCTTGGGAGTCGGACACCCCCCACTCGACGGCCGTAACGTCTGGCCCATGGACCAAGCGGTGCAACCGCGCGATCATGTCATCACCGGTTGGGAGACGTGGGTCTCCGTCCGGGATAGCCGCTGGAATCTGATCCTCGATACCGTGAACCTCAGAGACGTCCGGCTCTATGATCTTTTGGCCGACCCACAGGAGAAGGAAAACGTCGCGGCCCATCACCCCGACATCGTGCGACACGCGGCGGAGCGCGTTGAGGCGCTTCTGGGCGGTCCTCTGCCCGCCAACTACCTGCATCGTCCACGCAACTTCTCCGCAACCGTCGGAGGGTTGCGCCAGGTACGCAAGCAGGCGCAACACTTGGGGGAGCGTTGGCAGGGCAGCAATCTGGTCTAAGACTGCACAACGGACACCCTTTGCGGTACGCTGATCATCGTTTGCGGTCGACGCACTGTCCGCCTGTTGCCGGTGCCCCACGGGGCAAAATTCGCGGCTAAAGGAGGCCACAACCTGGTCGGGTGGACGGCGTGGTGGCACCACGCTGCTTTACCAGGGATTGATGGAAGCATTGAAGAGGACCGACCCGGAGTTGTATGAGATCATCGAGCGCGAGGAGCGCTATCAGCGTAGCTCCATCCGCCTGATTCCGTCCGAAAACTACACCTCGCAGGCGGTGCTGGAGGCTTCCGGCAGCGTCTTGCAGAACAAGTATTCGGAAGGCTACGCGGGCAAACGTTACTACGAGGGCCAACGATACATCGACCGTGTAGAGCGCCTCGCCGTCACCCGCGCCGAGGAACTCTTCGGGGCAGAACACGCCAACGTGCAGCCCTATTCCGGTTCACCCGCGAACTTCGCCGTCTACTGCGCCCTATTGGAGCCGGGAGATACCATCCTGGGCATGGCCCTTGCACACGGGGGACATCTGACCCACGGATCCGACGTCAGCATGACGGGACGCTTTTGGAACCCCGTACGCTATGGAGTTCGCAAAGAAACGGGACGTATCGATATGGACGAGGTGCGCCAGATCGCTCGAGCGCACCGACCCAAGATGCTCGTGGCCGGCGCCTCCGCTTACCCGCGCGAACTGGACTTCGCGGCCTTCGGCGAGATTGCGCACGAGGTCGGCGCACACTTTTTGGCCGACATCTCGCACATCGCGGGTCTAGTGGTTGCGGGAGTCCATCCAAGCCCACTGCCTCATGCCGACGTGGTCATGACCACAACCCACAAAACCCTACGAGGGCCGCGCGGGGCCATGATCCTCTGCGGTGCGGATCTCGCCGCTGCAATCGACAAGGCCGTCTTCCCCGGGCTGCAGGGTGGGCCGCATAACCACACGACCGCCGCCATCGCCGTCGCTCTGAAGGAAGCGGCCTCCGAGGAGTTTCGCGAATATGGCCGACAGACCGTGCGGAACGCCCAAGCACTTGCACAGCATCTGCTCGAACACGGCTACGACCTCGTCTCTGGGGGCACGGATAACCACCTACTGTTGATCGATCTGACAAACCGCGGAATCCTGGGTAAAAAAGCCGCCAAAGCCCTTGATCGCGCTGGCATCATTTGCAACGCCAATGCCGTTCCGTTCGACCCCCGCCCCGCGTTCAGTCCAAGCGGGATCCGCCTTGGAACCCCCTCCGTCACCTCACGCGGCATGAAGGAAGCGGAGATGCAACAGATTGCGGCCTGGATGAACCGCGTGCTGCAGGATGTGGAAAACGAGGATCTTCAGAAGGCCATTTCGGCGGAAGTACGGGAGTTTTGCCGTGCCTTTCCCGCCCCTGGCCTGGCAGAGTGAACAGCTCGCGGGGAGGGGCGGGAACACCGTCCCTCCCCGCGAGCTGTCAGCTGCGTTCGAAAATACCCACCAGACGATTCATGCCGATCACGTGCGGTTCGATCTGCCCCAGAAGCTGCCGGAGTGTCAATCCGGGCGGAAGGGAGATCTGCAAACCAAGCGCAGCCAGCCAGAAGTAGTAGTGATGAACGCCGTGCCCCGGTGGCGGTAGCGGTCCACCATATCGGTCCTTGCCAAAATCGCCCCGTCCGAGGGTGTATTGATCAACGGCTTCCGGGAGTTCTCGGACCGATCCCGGGATGTTATACAGCACCCAGTGCGTGAAACCATAGGACCCCGGCAGCACAAGGGGCGCATCCGGGTCGTGGCAGAACAGGGCGAAGGAACGTGTTTCCACCGGAACGTTGCTCCAGCGGAGCGGTGGGGAGACATCCTTCCCAATGCCGGTATACCGTTCGGGAATTCGACCGCCCCCCGGAAACGCATCACTAGACAACTGCAGATCCGATAACGCAAAACCCAAGCAAGTCACCCCCACATCTTCAGGAACCAGCATACCCCCATGCCCCGGCAACGTGGCAACCGTCGAGGTGCCATCTGAGAATCGTGGTGTCCGTACGAGCCGTAGTAGACTGCCAACCCCGGACGTCTACGGTTGGCGTTGCCCCCATCCGTCTTGCGCGGCTTGCCACTGGTTTCCCTCCCACGCTTCGGTGTGGTAAGACCCCCAACGATCATCGTCGATGGCACGACGAGTAGCGGCCGCCTCGGCCGCGTTGAAGGCCGACAGAGCCCTCGCCGCTATGCACCCTCCTCGCGTCGGCCGCCAGCCGACAACCTGACGGTAGAAAGGCTATTTCCCTGGCCCCAGACTCTGCTTCTATTCCCAATTCGTTCGCTGGTTTTCACTGGCCAAAAGTGTCCGTTTTAAAGCAACCATTGACAGGCGAGACGAGGCGCGGTTCCGGCACGAACACATCACGCGCTACCGTAATGCAGGATCATATCGTCATGCGCCGATACACGATTTGGCCTGCACGGCCGCCGCTCTTTTGCTCGCTGCAGTCGGTTAGGACGCAGCGGCATGGCACAGTGAGGACCGGAATGCTTCCATCAGATGGTGCGACCATTCATGCATGATCCGGCTGCATTCGTTCGTTGGCGCGGTTTCTGATCTGTCGCTTGGTTCAGGTGAAGCACCTTATCTTCAGCATCCTTTGGACTCGAGTGGGTGAAACCATGGGATGCGACCGGGGTGGTGGTGTCAACTGCTGCCCGATTTGCCTGACAAACCGCGACAACCGTTGTTCGTGCCGCCCCAATCCGGCTTACGCCGGTTGCCCATGGTTCCCTCTCC
>JAJYVN010000150.1 GCA_021791995.1 Bacillota bacterium | reverse complement strand
GACACCGAGACCGAGCGGAAGATCCAGGAGGCGATCGCGCGTCTTGTGCACGGTCGGACGACCTTCGCGATCGCGCACCGCCTCTCGACCCTGCGGAACGCCAGTCGCGTTGTGGTACTCGACAAGGGGAAAGTCGTGGAGGTGGGCACGCACGAGGAGCTTCTTCAACTGGGTGGAAAGTATGCGAAGTTGGTGGAGGCGCAGCGCGAGAACGCACAGTTGTTGGGGGAGGTTGGAATCGGGGCATGATTCGCCGCGTTCCGCTCTGGTCCATGTCGTTGGACGGTGCCGCTGGGAATGGGGAAGGACTTCGTCTGCTCGATCCCGCTTCGATCCGTGTCTTGCGGGGGCCGAGCGGTGTGCTACGCCTTGTGACGGAGTCCGCCGGTTACCCGCAGGTGAACTGCTATCGCGCCTTTCCGCTGACGGACGCGGAGCGCTGGATCGTCTTCTTTGATGGTGGTGGCGCGGAAGTCGGTATGCTGGCGGATTTGAATGGAGTGGACCCCGAGAGCCACGCCCTGGTTCGCGAGGAACTGGAGCTCCGCTATGTGGTGCCGCAGGTGCGCGAGGTCCTTACGGTTCGCGAGGACAGCGTGGAGAACCGATGGAGGCCTGCCCTGGTCTGGGATGTGGATACCGACCGGGGGCCGTTACGCTTACATTTACCCAATCTGAATGACCATGTACGTCTGCTCGGACCGGGGAGGATCCTCTTCACCGACCGCGAGGGACGTCGTGTGGTGTTTGAGCATTGGGAGGGGATGTCCGCCCACAGCCGGCGCTTGATCGAACAGTACCTTTGGGTCGATACGAGCCTTGGCGGATAGCACTATCTCGGTCCTGGTCCTCATGCCGGGTGCAGGGGACAACTCGCCTGTCGAGAATTGTGCGGATATGTGCCGCCCGAGGCGGGCGGCGTTAGGAGGCGTTGGGTGTGCGCTCGGATATGATCAAGCGTGGTGTGGATCGGGCTGGCCATCGCAGCCTGCTTCGTGCCACGGGACTCCGCGACGAGGACTTCGACAAACCCTTTATCGGTGTCTGCAATTCGTACGTTGATATTGTTCCGGGGCATCGCCATCTGCAGGAGTTTGGCCGCGTCGTCAAGGAGGCGGTGTGGGCGGCGGGTGGTGTTCCCTTCGAGTTCAACACCATTGGCGTGGACGATGGAATTGCCATGGGGCATATCGGTATGCGCTACTCCTTGCCGAGCCGAGAGTTGATCGCGGACTCGGTGGAAACCATGGTCTCTGCCCATTGGTTTGACGGGATGATCTGCATTCCGAACTGTGACAAGATTACGCCCGGCATGCTCATGGGTGCCATGCGGGTCAACATCCCTACGGTGTTCATCAGCGGTGGGCCGATGCGAGCGGGAAGGACCGCGGACGGGACCGCGATCGATCTGATCACGGTGTTCGAGGCGGTGGGGGCGGTTCAGGCGGGGACGCAGAGCGTGGCCCAACTGGGTGAGTTGGAGCGGTTGGCCTGTCCGTCCTGCGGGTCGTGTTCCGGGATGTTTACGGCCAATTCGATGAACTGCCTGACCGAGGCGATGGGGCTCGGCCTTCCTGGTAACGGCACAGCGCTTGCGCAGACGGAGGAGCGGGATGCCATGGCGCGGCATGTGGCCGCGTGCCTGATGCGGCTCATTGAGCAGGGCATACGGCCGCGCGATATCGTAACGGTGGAGGCGCTCGACAACGCCTTTGCACTGGATGTGGCCATGGGGGGCAGCACCAATACCGTTTTGCACGGCATAGCCATCGCGAACGAGGCGAGGTTGGATTATCCCTTGTCACGCATTGCGGAGATCTCGCGGCGTGTACCCTATATCTGTTCGGTGAGTCCTGCTTCGCGCTGGCACGTCGAGGATGTGCACCGGGCAGGCGGGGTCACCGCGATCCTTCGTGTACTGGCCGACAAGCCAGGCGTGCTGAACCTCGATTGTCCGACGGTGAGCGGCAAGACCTTAGGAGAGGAGATTGCGGAGAGTGCCGTCCGAGATCCGGAGGTGATTCGGCCTCTGGATCACGCTTACTCCCCGGAGGGGGGGTTGGCCGTGCTCTATGGGAACCTTGCGCCGGATGGCGCCCTCCTGAAGACGGGAGCCGTGGATCGTTCCATTACGGTACACGAGGGCCCTGCGGTCATCTTCGAGACCCAGGAGGAGGCCGCGGACGGCATCGCTGCGGGCAAGGTGAAGGCGGGTGACGTCGTGGTCATTCGTTATGAAGGGCCACGCGGTGGTCCCGGGATGCCCGAGATGCTCGGACCGACGGCGGCATTGCAGGGGCAGGGGCTTGGCAAGAAGGTGGCGCTCATCACCGATGGGCGTTTCTCCGGAGGAACACGGGGTATCTGCCTCGGGCACATCTCCCCAGAGGCGGCCTCGGGCGGACCCATCGCCCTTCTGCGCCCCGGGGACCGGGTACGGATCGATATTCCCGGCCGCCGCGTGGATGCCCTTCTGTCGGAGGAGGAGTGGGCGGCGCGCCGGGAGGCCTGGCGTGCGCCTGGGCCGAGGATTCGTGAGGGTTGGTTGGGACGGTATGCGTCCATGGTGACCTCAGCCAGCACCGGAGCGGTCCTTCGTCTTCCCGAGATTTGATGCAGAAGGATTCACCTTGGTTGCGGAGTGGTATAATCGCGGATGGAGTTTGGATGGCGGCTGGTGCTGCTGTCCGCGATGAGGGGGCGAGTTTACATGGGTGTTCTTTCGCGTATGTCGACGATTTTCAAGTCGAAGATGAACCAGGCGCTTGATTCCGTCGAGGATCCGCGACAGACAATGGAGTACAGCTACCAGAAGCAGCTGGAGATGTTGCAGAACGTGAAGCGTGGGCTCGCGGACGTGGTTGCGAGCAAGAAGCGGTTGGAGTTGCAGGCGGATCGGCTGAAGGAGCAAGTGAGCACGCTGGAGCAGGAGGCCAAGCAGGCCCTCACGCTTGGACGTGAGGACTTGGCGCGTGCCGCCCTGGAGCGGAAGACCGCCGCTCAGTCGCAGCTTGATGGTCTTTCCCAGCAATTGCAGGGTCTGCAGGCAGAGCAGGACAAGATGACCGAGGCAGAGCGTCGCTTGTCCCTTAAGGTGGAGTCGTTCCGCACGCAGAAAGAGGTCATCAAGGCGCAGTATACGGCGGCGCAGGCGACGGTGCGTATTGGCGAGGCGACGACCGGGCTCTCCGAGGAGATGGCCGATGTCGGCATGGCCGTACAGCGTGCCAAGGACAAGACCGATAACATGCGGGCCCGCGCCTCGGCGATCGATGAGTTGGTTGATCAGGGTACATTGCAGGACTCTCTCGACGATGCCGGTGATCCGGTGGCAAAGGAACTGTCCAAGGCCAAGGCCACCTCGGCGGTTGACGATGATCTTGCACGCCTCAAGGCCGAGATTGAATCGAAAAAAGCCGGATGACGACTCGTGAGCGGGCTGACGGTCAAGCGCCAGCCCGCTCCCATTCTTGGGGCGGGAGGCGCTGCGTGTGATTGTGCGAATTCTTGGTGAAGGGCAGTATGACCTGGAAGGGGACTCGCTGCACAAGCTGAAGCGCGCAGACGAACGGCTCTTTCATGCAATCGTGGATGATGACGATGCCGAGTATCATGCGCGATTCACGGAGGTCATTGCCCTGATTCGGGGTGAGGGCCGGCCGGTTCCGGTCGAGAAGCTGGTGGAATCCGATCTCATCCTGCCCTCTGCGGACACATCCCTGGCAGAGGCGCGCAAGCTGTTCAGCGATCACCCGAGTTGATGGCCAGGGCGTAGCCCTTGCGTTGTAACGACGAGGAGGGGCAACCGTGGGGTGGATGGACGCTATCCTTGGTCGTACCAAGCTGAAGAAGCCCAACATGGATCGGCTGTTCTCTCTTTCCACGGCGGGGCCTGCCTTATCCGATGAGGCGGACCTGGCACCATCGGGGCGAGGTGCCGTCTGTTTAAGCCCGGTGGAGGGCGGCGAGTTTTCTTCGGTTGAGCGCGAGCTGCGCGATTTGGTGGCGGTCGCGTGCCGCGGGCGCGACTTCCATGGACAGGTGGACATCCGCCGAGACGATCTTGGGTACGTGTGGGTGATTTTTACCGATCCGGAGCTGGAGGAGCAGGTCGCTCTCGTGCACCTGGCCGGTGGGGAGTTGGAGTCGAGTGGCTTCGGCGAACAGCTGCTGGCTGCGGTCTTTCGCCTTCAGCCCACAGGTGGTGCGGAGCACGATCCGGTCTATCTGATTTACAATTATAAGCGCGGTAAGTTCTATCCGTTCGTGCCGACGGCTGGCCGCAACCGCGACAATGCCACCGAGTTCCGTGTTGCTTCGGCACTGGGTGGCGTGATGCCCATCGAGCAGGACACGGCACGGTGGTTTGCGCTTTGGGATTGTCCTGTCTGAGTACCCCCCGCTCGTCCGCGCACGGTTGTGGGTGGGAGGGGGCTCCGTATGGCGGAAGAATGGATGGGCGTTCCCGAGGTCATCCCGGGAGATACCATCGGGGTGGTTGCTCCGTCTGGTCCTATTGACGAGGATCGGGTGGCCCTGGCCCTGGCGACTCTCGAAGAGGTTGGTTTCCGTAGTAAGTTGGCCGAAAATCTGCGGGCCCGTCGGGGGTATCTCGCTGGGGATGATGTCTCGCGGGCTAAGGATTTGACGCGCATGTTGGTGGACCCAGATGTGCAGGCGGTGATCGCGGCGCGTGGTGGCTATGGGGCGATGCGTCTTTTGCCGTATCTCGAGGCGCACTGGTCGGCTCTCCGCACTTGTCCGAAGGCGCTCGTTGGGTTCAGCGATATCACCGCGTTGCATCTCGCCTTTCAACGCCATCGTCTCGTTAGCCTGCATGGACCGGTCCTGGAATCTCTTTTGGACCGAGAGGGACAAGTGCGGCAGCCGAGCCTGGATTCCCTAGTGGATGGCTTGGGCGGGCGTTGGGCAGAGGAATTGCCGGTTCCTGTGGGGTATTCGCCATGGTGCGTGACGCCGGGAAGGGCCCGAGGGCGCCTGGTGGGAGGAAACCTGAGCCTCATTGCCGCGACCTTGGGGACCCCGTGGGAGATTGACACCCAAGGTGCGGTGGTCCTATTGGAGGATGTGGGGGAGAAGCCATACGTCCTTGACCGGTACCTGACCCAGTTGGCATTGGCGGGCAAGTTGCAGGCGGCGGCGGGGTTCATTGTGGGGGAACTCGTGCACTGCGGCAGCGATACTGATGTTCCTACAGCGGATGAAGTGGTCAGCGAGCACCTCGCCCGCACTGCTTTGCCCTGCAGTGCGGGATGGCCCTTAGGGCACGGCGCGCAGAAGCTGACCGTGCCGTTGGGTGCAATGGTCGAAATCGACGCCTCGGTTCCGGCAGTTTTCTTTCCAAGGGCACCAAGGTAGCAGGGGAGGGGACGACGCGCCGGTGGAGATTGGTGTGATTGGGGTTCCGAATGTCGGTAAGTCGACGCTTTTGGAACTCCTCTCGGGCGGTGGAATCTCTGGGAGGTTGGCCGTTGCGCAGGTCCCGGATCCGCGCCTGGACATGCTGGCGGGCCTGTTTCACCCAAAAAAGGTCACGCCAGCGACCATCCGCCTGACCGAGGTCCCGGGTCTTTTGCCGGGGCATTTGGAAGGAGGGCAGCGCAACTCATTCTTTGACGCGGTGCGCCGCTCCGATGCGCTACTCCATGTGGTGCGGGCCTTTGGGGATCCCGCCGTTCCGCACCCGCTGGGGAGCGTGGACCCACTGCGGGATGCGCGGCTTGTGGAAGAGGAGCTGATTCTTGCGGATCTCGAACGCGCGGAGTCGCTCGCGCAGCGTTTGAGCAAGAAACACCCGCGTACGCGCGAGGAGGATGTGCAGTGGGAGGTGCTCGGGCGTTGCGCTTCCGCGCTGTCTGATGCCCTGCCCCTGCGGCGTATGGGCCTGTCGGAAGGCGAGACGGCAGTCTTAAGTGGTTTCGGACTCCTCACGCTTCGTCAGGAATTGTTGGTGTGCAACACCGATGAGGATACGTTGCGGGAGGGGCGGGCCTTTCCGGACCTCCAGGATTGGGCGACCAGCAATGCGGCAACGCTTTTGGTGTTCAGTGCGAAGGTTGAGCGGGAGATCGCCGCGATGGAGTCGGCGGAACGTGGCGAGTTCCTGGAGGCATTTGGTCTGGTCGAGCCTGGGACGGATCGGTTGGCGCGGGCGGCCTATCGGGTGTTGCACCTTGTTTCCTTCTTTACGGCGGGCGCGGATGAGGTGCGTGCCTGGCCGGTGACAGAGGGCACGCCCGCAAAAAAGGCGGCCGGGAAGATTCACTCCGACATTGAGCGAGGCTTTATTCGTGCGGAGGTCGCGGCCTTCCAAGATCTTGAGGCGACCGCCACTTGGAAAGCGCTACGCGAGGCGGGTGGCCTTCGGCTCGAGGGGAAGGACTACGTTGTTCAGGACGGTGATATTATCACCTTCCGCTTTAACGTCTGACAACGGTGGCTGCCGATTCAAGAGAAGCGGCAGCCGTACCCATTAGGGCCGATCGGAGGGGCGTCGTCGGTCCACCGTGTTCCCTCGCTCTTCCAGAGCCCGTTCCGCCTGTTCCAGAGCGATGCGGACGATCATCCCACACTGGCGTGCCGGAACGGCCCCCCAACCCTCGCGGTCGACCAGTTCCCGAACGCCCAGTTGCTGTGCGATGAGGTCCTTCGTGGGTCCAGAGAGCAGCGAGCGGCGTCCCATGGTCATTCCCCCCGGCGGTTATTCATGCCCTCCCACGGCATCCCTTATTGCACGGGTGTCGCCGTGCGGCACAGGCTGGCGTTTTGCAGAAGTGACGATCCATGACTCCCTGTGGTATAAAGCGTAGAGTGAATCGGATGGCACTCCGGTGGGGAGGAATGACTTCAGGTCCATCCGGTAGGGAAGGTCTATCTGGGCGAATAGCTCAGCGGTAGAGCACCTGCTTTACACGCAGGGGGTCACAGGTTCGAACCCTGTTTCGCCCACCAGAAGAAAGCCTAAAGCAGAGCGGAAACGCGAAGCCTCTTCCGGGATAAGCTGGAAGGGGTCTGCTGCCCGAACGACTCATGGTCTATTACGTGATCGCCATGACACTCCTCCGCGGGCGGCTACCGAGAGGTGCTGCGTCGCCTGAGCGAAGGGTTGGAGGCGGCGGGCGCTTGGCCCGCCAACGGGCAGATGCCCACCAAGAGCGGTATTGCGGTGGGCGGTCGGCGGAGCGGGAAAGGGG
>JAJYVN010000149.1 GCA_021791995.1 Bacillota bacterium | reverse complement strand
ATGAGGGATTAGCCCCACCTTTGGCTACGGAACCCGCTTGAGCCACGGTCCGGCGGGACTTCAACCCGCTAGCCCACGAAGCTGTCAGGCGCACACTATAGCCCCTGCCGACGCCCTCTCTGCTCCGTCCCACTTCGCTTTCGCTTATAGGGCCGGCCCTTTCCACGGGCCACGCCAGCCCGCTTCGGCGGAGGAGGGCCTCCCGAGTTCCCTGCGTGGCCTTCCCAGCATCCCGCTCCCCTCTCCGGGGGGGGGTTCGCTGCTGCATCTCCAAACGCTTCGCAGCTTCCTTGGCCTTCGCCCACCGGAGACCTGGCTCGGCTCCCCCTGGTCCTCCTGTGCTGCGAGGGCCGTTCTTTCGAGGCGGCAGGACTCCGCCATTACGCGTACGGGCTGCTGGGTCGCTCGCCGCCCTAGGCGGCTTTGTCACGGCGCTTCGTCGCCGGAGTTTCCCCCGCTCGACGGCCGTCATCTACAGGGCCCCTTGGTCTCTACCCTGACCGGACTTTCACCGGCGGGTCACGCAGAGCTTGTCTCGGCACACTCTCCAGGGAACTCCCGGCGACAAATAACGTGAGATTCCGCGCCGCAAGTCCCGGTCCATGTCGGCTCCGCACGCCTCACACCGAAAGACCCGCTGCCCAAGCGGCATCTCTGCTTTGCCATAGCCGCAGGCCGAACCGGTTTTCGTAGACGGGTAAAAGCGGGAGCGAAGAGCAACCGAGCCCCATACCACTGAGTCTTGTACTCTAGCATCCGACGAAACTCGCCCCACCCAGCATCCGCGATGGACCGCGAAAGGTGTCGGTTACGGATCATGCCACGCGCGGGGAGGTCTTCCATCACAATGGCTGACTTGGCCGCCACCATCGTGGTGGCTTTGTGCAGGAAATCCGTGCGCTGATAGCGGTTGATTCACGCCAGTCCAGCCGCAGAGTTGCGCCGGTTGCATGAGCCACGCTGCTTATGGCTGTGCAGCCGTTGCTGGTGGCGTGATCGCTGCTGCGCCTTGGCCAGAGGCTTTGGAGACTCCAACTTTAATCCATCCGAGGCCAGCGCAAAGGACTTGAGGCCCGGATCAATCCCAACCACGTCGATTTCACCATCGGTAACATCCGCAACAGGCGAGGAGCCCGTGTCACTTTTTCTCCAGGCCAGAAGCCCGCTCGGTCACCATCACCGTAAGCGCATATTCACGGTCCCTCGCTGCCGCCACCAGGCGATCCTTCTGTCGCTGGACGTTAATAGCTTCCTCTTGTTTCTCTGAGGAGCCCCTAGCGTCAACCGTACCGCGTTCCGTAGCGGGGGTCATTCAGCGCAGCAATGCATCAATATCCCGATCGGGGAACGGACACTACCCACTCCGCACACCAGTGATCGGAGCAAGTCGCCCGAGCGCTTGCCATCGATAGATCGTACGGATGGAAACCACTCACCGTTTTGCCGCTTGCCCCGTCGAGAGCGTACGTTCGCGTAACAGGACCGCATGATCCAAGCTCTAGCGAGTAATGGCAAGCTCTTATGTCAGCAACAATGTCCCGCGCGTCAAATCGAAGAGCGGCGGACGGTCAGGCACCACGCCCGGGCCGTGGTGGAAGCAGCGCGGGGGCGAACGTGATTCAGGGTACGACCACAAAGGCTGTCGCAATGTAGCGCTGACCCTGTGGGCTGCAGCAGGGACTATTGATCACCTTGCCGTCGTAATAAAGCGTCGTGCTCGATCCGCCGTCGAGGTTGACAGCAGTCACCGCCCCCTCGGAGAGCATGATGTTCTGGACCTGCAGCAGTGTGGCCCCGAGGCTACTCGGTTGGCGACCATCGATCACGACAAAGATGACGGTTCCGTCGGCGCGCTGACCAATGGCGGTCCGGGGCGCGATGCCCCATCCCCCGTTGCCCTCCGTAATCTGCGGCTGCCCATTCACTACCAACAGGGGCTTGAAGGAGACCGCATCTCGCAACCCGAGCGTTTCCGCTTCTGCCAGGTTCCACTTGCCGACTTCCAATTGGTTTTGTTCATTGAACCCGATCACGTAGTCGCCTGTGAGATCGGGGTAGTCGGACAGCTTACCGAAGGAAGCAGTCACGCCAACCGGCAATCCCCCGGTCCCCTCCCCGTTCGGATCGACGAACCCGCCCCCGTTGATGGACGCCAACGCATGCCATTGTTCCCCAAATTGCGAAACCTGTTCTCCCAAAACCCCCAGGTCCTTGGTGACCGCGACGTGCACCCACGCCGGATTGCGGACGAGGAGCACCCATCCTTGATAGGTCGAACCGCTGATGGATTGCAGGCTCAGTGGCGGTTTCGCCGCGGCAGCCGAACTTGATGAATCGGTGCGAGTCACTGTGGAGATGTCGGGGGTGTACAGCCACTTGGCACGGGCCGAGCTGAACTCACTCGGCGTCGCGATCAGCCGCGCAAGGTAGCTATGACGCGTCGTGATCACTGTCTGAATTGCCAACTGGTGCAGTGGTGGCACAGCCCACACCGTAGCATAGACCAGCGCCAGAAAGGCCCCGAACCAAACAGCAACCCGGGTCATCCAACGCACAGCGCTCCCTCCCTCATGGAGGCACAGATTCGGCCCCGCGACTCAACCGGCCCGCAGCGCGCCGAGCTCCAGCCAATAGGCCGCAATGGCACGCATGCCTCGGTCGTAGTTGCTGAGGTCGAACGATTCATTGGGGGCGTGGATACAGTCTTCCGCAAGCCCAAAGCCCATCAGGACAACGGGAACCTGAAGGATTTGTTGGAAAGCGGGTACAACGCCGATGGAACCCCCCATACGGCTGTAGACCGGATCCTTTCCAAAAACACCGTGCAACGCCCGCGCAGCCGCCTGAAGATAGGGAGAGTCGAGCGAAACCACGCTCGCGGGAAAGCCCTCGTGCGAAGAGACGATCTCCAAACGCACCCCCGGTGGACAGTGTTCCTGCAGGTGCCGCCGAACGGCCCCATAGACCCGCCGTGGATCTTGATCGGGAACCAGGCGACAGGTGATCTTGGCATGGGCCTCGGCTGGAATGACCGTCTTCGCCCCATCCCCCTGAAAGCCACCCCAAAGTCCGTTCACCTCCAGGGTGGGACGGACCGCAGACCGCTCCACCGTGGAGTACCCGGGCTCGCCAAAGACCGCAGGGATCCCGAGCTCCGCGAGGTACTGGTCTCCGTCATGGGGTAGCTTAGCCAGCGTGGCCCGCTCCGACGAAGAAAGCGGCCGCACATCGTCGTAGAAACCAGCGACACGCACCCGACCCTCGCCGTCGTGCAGCCCAGCCACAAGCTCTGCCAAAGCATGGAGCGGATTCTGAACCGCTCCCCCGTACTCGCCGGAGTGGAGGTCGCGACGGGGACCGCGCACGATGAGCTCCAGTCCCAACAACCCCCGAAGCCCCGTGACGATGGTCGGCTGGCCCGGTGCATACATGCTGCTGTCCGAGATGACGACAACGTCGCTCGAGAGTTCCATTTGGTGGTCTGCAACGTACGACCCGAGATGGAGGCTACCGATCTCCTCTTCGCCCTCGATCAGAAACTTGAGGTTTACAGGAAGGCCTCCCGTTGCCCGAATGAGCGCCTCGGTCGCCTGCAGGTGCATCCACACCTGCCCTTTGTCGTCTGCCGCCCCCCGAGCGTACAGGCGCCCCCGACGCACCTCCGGCGCAAAGGGCGGGGTGGTCCAGAGGCCCTCGGGATCCACAGGTTGTACATCGTAGTGCCCATAGACCAAGGCGGTGGGAGCGCCTTCGACGTGCAGCCATTCGCCATATACCGCCGGGGCCCCCCCGGTCTCCCGCAGCTCTACTCGTTCGAGACCGATCGCAGAGAACGCTGCCTCAAGGTAACGCGCCGCGCGCAGCACATCCTCGTGATGGTTAGGCAGCGCACTCACACTTGGGATGGCAAGAAACTCCGATAGACCCCGAAGACCGGCGACACGCCGCTGCGTTAAGTAATGGTCGACATCGGTCAGAACCGCATGCTCCACCCGTGGTTTCCCCTCCAAAGAGCCCCGCATTCGCCCTCATGGTAGCACTTCTCGTGTTCCGCACCGCGACGGACCCCAGCCAACTTAGGATACCATCCTCCGAGGAGGTTTCCTGACGGCTAGCTGACAGGTCCGCCAGTGGCTGATTCGAGCGCGTCGCCAAGCAACTCCCTACGTGTGTGAGGGGTGAGGCGGGGGCAACAGATCTGGTTCGGAGCTTGCGTACACGGTTGTGACGTATCAAGATCGGATGCGCGGTCCCCACGCCCGTCGCGCGCGAATTGAGGACGCCGAAGAGGCGCCGACACGCTGCTCGTTGGACTGGAGAACCGCCGGGTGCGCGCACGCGGCTCTGGGACGTCGGACGGCGCATCCCACGTCCTCTCTCGTTGGATCCTTCCGCCGGATTTCCCACCAGCAGGATCCACGGATGCGCTGCCGAATCACAGCCGCAACGGCGAAGGGGTGGGAACAATGCGACAGGCACGTGCCAAGGTTGCGGGATGGGTTGCGCTTGCGGTAGCAGCAGTCGGTGCTGTGGTCACGTTCTTCGAAATCACAGTGGTATATCCCAACCTCTCCACGGAATCCGTCACGCAACAACTGGAGTACAGCGCTGCACATCCACACCTTCCATACGCCATCAGTGAGTTGCTACTCGGGGCGCTCGTCGCCCTCTCCGTGGGCGTCCTCCCTATACTCCTCCAGACACGGACAGGGGAAGCGGACTCACCGGTGGCTGCAGGGACCGTTTTCGGCATCGTGGGTCTCACCTCGGGCGCGCTGGAGTTCATCACCGCCGCTTGGGTTGTGCCGATGTCCGTCGCACAGTATTCATTTTCATCCTATTTTTATGGGAGCATCGAAGCGGTGAGTTCCATGAGCGCCGTGCTCGGGACGACCTTTGTTGGCTATTGGATGGTCACACTCGGCGTCGCTGCGTGGCGACGCTCCGGGATGTCCAAGGCGTGGGCGGTTCTGAGCCTCCTCGTCGGGCTAATCGAGCTTTTCGATGCACTGGGCATCCTGGGCGTGTCAACATTCGGACAACTCGATAACTTCGCGCTGGTGCTCTGGTTTCTGTGGACCGGCATCGAGCTGGTTGCGTTCTCAGCCCACAAAGTGGACGTCGGGCGCAGCATTGCACAGAACCAACCGGCGTAATAAAGGCCTGACCGCTCAGCGAACCAAAACGTTAGTAAGGCGGGGCATCGAAGCAGTGGTCCTTCGATGCCCGCGCTATAACTTCCACTAAGGTGGTTCCAATCGGCGTCCTTCCCGCCAGAAGAGAAAGCACAGGGAGTCCCCCGAGTCGTTCCTGTGGGTGATGCTGGCGGATTCGACCGGTTGCACCGCACCATCCGCAATCCCCACACGCCTCCACGGTTAGGAAGCCCCCGCCGCGATCGACTGCTCTTCCCTCCACAGGGAAACTAACTGGTCGAGGCGGACCAATTGGAATTGCAGTCCCAAGGCATCCTCAACCTGCGCGACCATCGAAGGCGTGAAATCCCAGGCATCAATGTACAGATTGACAAAGCGGGGCGTCGTGAGAGGAGGACTCTGCAACACTTGGACACTCAGGTGTTGCATTACCACGGCGGCCGCCCCCCCCTCTGGAACCAGTGCGATCTGCAAGGCACCAGCGGAGTCTGGCACGTTCACATCCAGCGTGAACGGCTGCGGTGTAGCGCTTAGTTCGTAGGCAAGGTCCTCATTCTGCTGCCCGTTCCAAACGTCAACGACCGCCTCGCCGGAGCCTGAGAGATCCGCCTCCAGGATGTAGGAGGCGGCAGAATGAGCAATCGGGATGTCGTAGGCCACTCCCCCCGACGGGGAAACGGTCGAGGCGGCGGCCGGGAACTGCACCTGGTCCCCGGTGACCGTCGTCCCGGAAGGCGCCCCACTGCCCAGGGTTGGCTGGACGTTGGCAGCAAGGTTTGGCCCAGTGGGGTCGGTTGCATTGCCAGCAAGGGGCTGGAGCAGGGAGACCGCCTGCGCAACAGTTGTCGGGAAGCCAACATTGGTGATCGCAAGCGTACCGTCTAGCGGAGCGATTCCGCCAGCGCTACCACCCATGCCCAGCAGAAGGGCCTCTGGATGAAGCACCGTGGCGTAGTCTGCGAGCTCCGGCCCATTCGCATCACCATAATTCCACACCTCAACAAACGGGATATCGTCGGTTTTCAGAAGCCCAACACCAAGATGGAGGAGATTGTCGAGTGTGTCCGCCGGCCAGTCCTCTGGGTAGAAGTAACCAGGTCCGGATGGACCGGTCACAAACAGATTATCAGTGGTCGCCGTATGGTAGTAATACTCCAGGATGGTTGGCGCCATCTCGGTGGCCCAGGGTTGGACGGTGTACGAAGCGGGTACCGTCGCTCGGTTGGGATCCTCCCAGATCTGGCGCAGGCGGTGTTCCATGTATTGCAGGTTGTCTCCATCACTGAATTGCACCGAGTAGTAGACGCGCGGGGCCAGTTTAGGCAACGGTGCGGGCGCAGTCTGCTTGAGTTGTGTCGGCGGTGGAAAGGCTCCAAAGACGGAGAGATTGTCCATGAAATCAGTGGCAACGGTAACATGCTGATACTGGCTTGCCAATGCCACACCCGCCGGTTCGTTCGTCCACCACCCCAGCACCGGGGTATCCGGAACGGCTGCAGCCAGGATCTTCTCCAACAACGCGCGGTCGGGATTTTCCGACGGGTGGAGCCAGAACACGAAGCCGTCCGTCGCCGCCGCATACTCCCGAAGGTTGAGAGAGATGGTCGGATCCAAGCTGAAAAGGAGTCGGTGATCCGCCTTAGCCCACAGGTGATCAAACTCCCAGGTGTACGCCTCGATGTTGCTGGTCCAGTTCTCTGTGTTCAGGTTGGCAAGGACCTTTAGATGAAACGGGGCACCCTCGAAGAAGCTCGCCTGCTCAGGGGTGACGACCATGGCGTGATCCTGGCCGGCCAGGGTCGTCGCGACGTCGATGGTCGCCGGAAGGTTGGGGTTATCAATCACCAGGCCCCGCACCACACCGGGAAAGGTCCGCAGCACGGTGCACAAAAGCCGCACGGAAACGAGCACCAGCGTCGTCGGCTGCACCCCACAGGCTCCCGACACCGTCGCAGGAACCGTGAGCGGCTCCTCCTTGGCTCCGGGCAGCGCATGTTGGGACCAGAAGACGTCCCCTGCCGTCGCCTCGACATAGAGTCGAGGACGCGGGACGTTGATCAGTC
>JAJYVN010000148.1 GCA_021791995.1 Bacillota bacterium | reverse complement strand
GGTCATGCCAGGGCCTTCTTCGGCTTGGCGAGAACTTGCCCATCGGCACGCCAGGCCCTTGCCAGAGTTGCTGCTCTACAGGCCCAACTTCCTGCCTCTCGTCGTCACTCCAAAAGAGCCGCACCCATATCAAAATTACGCATGGAGTAGAGATCGCTGCGCTTATCGAATCCATAGCTTACGTCGCAAAAAGGGTGAGCACGATGGCATCCGCACACCAGTCTGCCGGCGCGGAACATTATGGGTGGTTCACTCCGGTCCGGATCGTCAAATTCCTCGTCGCTTGGCTGAGTTTGTACGTTGCCATGACCTTCTTCGTTGCCAATCCCTACTGGGATGAGAGTTCGGCCAGTGCGGCAATCAACTGGCAGCACACAATGTTCCTGCACGGCTTTCTGATCGGATTGGTAGGCTTGGTCGCCATCGGTGTGGTCGACGCCTTTCACTTCCGGTCGTACCACGCGCGCTCTTGGATTCTAGTGGGCACCATGGTTGCTACCGTCTTCGCCGGCGTTGGCGGTATTTTCGACGCCGGTCCCACCGATACGCTTGCACTGTGGACGCAGATCCTCGGATTCTTCTCGCTCGATGAGATCCTCCTACTGTTGAGCTGGTCCTTCTTGGCTGAGTACCGTCAGGGCCATCCAGGCCGCCAGACACTAGCCTTTTGGGTGGCCTGGATGGGTAGCATCTCCATGTTCCTTGCTGCAGTGATGGGACACCTCGCTGGTTGGTTGCTAGAATTTGGGCAGACCTCCCCATTTAACTGGCCGTCCAACTATGCTCACTTCATCGGAGTTCCGTTTGCAACGTGGACAACCAACCTGATCACATCGCACTCGCACGAAATGGTGATCGCCCTTATCGGCACCTTGATTGGGACCCTTGCTTGGCATTACGGCTATCAGGGAAACCCCCAAACCAGGGTTCCCAGTGCTACCAAAGCGGGATTGGCGATGGTTGTCTTCGGGATTATTGCCATGACGGTCATCTATCTCGTCGCCGGCTTTACGATCAATCAACCTCCCACCTTGTTCGCCTTTGGTCCTGGCGGCATTGATGGACTGGCGGGAGATGATCTAGTCACCGGCATCTTCGTTCTTGTTGGCGGACTGGTTGCCTTGTCGGGGTTCTTATTCCAACGCCAAGGTATCTCACCTTCCACCTATCGGGTGCGGTTGGCCACCATTGTTGCTTTCACGTTAAGTGTCGTGACCGTGGTCGGTGCTGGATACTCGATCGAACTCCGCGAGACGTACTTTGGTATGGGAAACCCTGAGGCAGCAGGAGCTGCACGCGATGCGGTCTTTACCTTCTGGCACCAGGACTTTGCGTTCTTCATGATTCCAGCGCTCATCGCGTTGCTCTACCTGGCGGATCGCTATCTCCTGCCCCGGATTGCGGAGCGGTTCGCCAATACGATCCTGGTCGGCCTGCCCCTAGCGTTCTTGGGAGGGCTGATTTATGTCTTTTGGAGTCCGGCTCGTTACGGAGTCGGATACCTGGTAATTACTTTGGGATTTGTCACTGTCGCGTACGCGATCATACGTCTGTGGTGGAGCGCCTTGAACAGTCATGTCACGGAGGATCGGGAGCCATTGTCCGGACCGCCGACCTCGGCACAGAGACCGTGAGTTCTCGATGGGTCTGGCCTTCGGATGCGAGGCCGAGTCGGGCGTTGACAGTGGCTGATAGGTGATCGCGCGTACATAGCTCGCATGCGCGTGGTATTGGGTAGACTCAGATTTCCGATCGCCGGCCCTCAAGCGGGTCGGCGATTCTTTACCCGTTCGGGTCGCCTCCCTGCGCAGGGTGATGTCGGGAGGCGCACCGGAGATGCCGGCGCTGATCCGGTCCGCGTGCTCAGATGATCAACCTGTACCTTGCGTTCTCTGTCCGTGCGCACAGGCGTCGCCGGTGCGAGCATTGCTTGACCGGCAAGAAGTCCATGGTTGGTGGTAGGGCGTATGCGGCAACTTCAGGGACGGGCGGATGGCGTTAGGACGGGCTGGGCCCCGTGAGCACGTGTAGCCGACAGCGCTATCTGAGACAGACCGGGGTATCGATCAGGTTATTTGAGACCGGGCGGACGGCTGCGGGGACCGGAACTGTGGTCCACCAACCAGGCTAGCCCCGCTGCAAAGCCGGGCTGACGCCGTCGGCCACCTTCGACGGCAGGTGCATGCTCAGTCTCATGAATTGCGAGCGACGGCGTCTCAAATAGCCTGATCGGTCACAAGCACGGCAGGGTAGTCGGAAGCGAGTGGGTATAGCGAGTGGGTATGAGGTAGACGGCCTGAATGGCCAAGTGCGCGGTTCTATGGACGTTCATCTTCGCGCGTCCCTTGGGCTCGCTGATCGGGATCCAATTGGCGGCACGGTAGCCGGTGCCTTGAAGCGCTCCTTGCCGACGAAGGTTTCGAGGAGCATGGGGCGGTAGCCGTAGCGGCCTTGCCAGTCGGCGGCCAGCCGGCGCGCGGCCAAGGCGAGCGCGGACCAGGATAGGTAGCGGACCCTCACATGCGGCAGGATGACAAGGCGGGCGTTGCTGGCGACGTGGCTGAGGCGGTCGCACGGCTGCTCGTGGATCTCCAGCCGATGAACTTGTCGGTAAGGGTGACCTTCCGAGCGGCTCCCGTGAACCCGACCAGGGCAACGGGCTGGCCACCAAAGGTGTCGACGTGGCGCAGATTCACGCCGACTAAGTGGGACCGGCCCAGGTAGGGGTGCTCCGCCAGTTGCTCATCCCAGCGCTGGCGGCATCGTCGACGCGACGAAGGTCGAGCGGGCGGACCATCTCGTACGCGCCACGAACTTGTGATGCGGTCTGCGCCTTATCTTTGACCGTGCTCATAGATCGGACCTATCATACACGTCGCGCCAACGTCAGCGCCCACTCGCCACCCTACCGCGCCGCCACCGCCAAGGATTTTGGGTTAGTCCTGCAGAGGCTTGGCCGAGGACGCGGGGCGCGCGTACACTCAAGGCATGCGTGTGCGCGGCGGACGTGGGGGTCGTCTTTTTTGGCGGAGCTAGAGCCGGAGGCACCGACTGCCTTCGGCCTCGATGCCTTTGGCGTCGAGGCGCGCCTGCGCCTGTTCCGGTTTGCCGCGCGGGAGGACCGTCTCGAGTACCTCTGGCTCCTGCGGGCCGTCGATCGCGGGCGGCGTCGCTACCAGGTGCGTCTGGCCGAGGAGGAGATGCGTTCGCTCCTCGACGAGCTCAGGGCGGAAATCCCGGACGTGCCGCACGGCATCGACATCACCGCCAAGTGTGACCAGCTGACCGAGGACGGTGTCCTCGGCCGTAGCCACGACACGAGCCGCGTGGCGACGATCCGCGAGTACCGCCAGCGCCGCGCCATCTACCAGTTTACGGAGGCGGGCTATCTCGCCTATGGGGCGGTCGAGCGTGTGCTGACAAGCCGCGTCGAGGAGGCGGATCTCGGCCGCCTTCAGCTCTCGGATCTGCTCTCGGACCTCGACGCCCTGGCCGAGGCCAACCGCGTCGGCGACGCGATCGAGGTGGTGCGCAAGCTCGAACGCCTCGACACCGCCCTCAAGGACCTGGCCGAGCGCTCGGCGCGCTTTTACCTCACCCTCGGCGACCTCATGGGCACGCACGATGCGCGGCCCGAGGTCTTCCTGCGCTACAAGGACGCCCTGCTTGCGCACATCGGCGACTTCCAGGCGGACCTGGCGCGCTATGCGCCCCTCTTGGCGAACGCGGTGGGCGCGGTCGAGAGAAGCGGCGAGGAGGAACTCGTGCACCGGGCGGCGGCCGCCGACACCCGCCCCCTTCTGTCGGAGCGGGAGCGCCTCGAGGACTGGCGCGAACGCTGGCGGGGTCTCGTCGCCTGGTTCCGGCCGCCCTCGGCGAGCGGCCGCAGCCGGGCCGACCACCTGCAGGATGCCGGCATCAACGCCATTGCCCACATGCTCGCCCTCCTGCGCCAGGTGACCGAGGCCCGGCGGGGCGGTGTGACGCGGGAATCGCAGCTTCGTCACCTGGCGGCGTGGTTCGCCGCCCTGCCGGCGGACGACGAGGCCCACGCCCTATTCGGGGCTGCCTTCGGCCTGCGTTCGGCCCGCCATGTGGCCATCGCCCACCCGGATCCCGAACGCGAACCGGCCAGCCTCTCCTGGTGGGAGGCGTTGCCGGTGGAGATCGCGCGCACCCTCAGGGAACACGGCGTGCGTGCCGGCGCCGGTCGGGTGGCGCCCATCGTCCGCCAGGACGCCGCGCGGCGCCTTCTGGCCGAGCGTCAGGCGCGTCTGGTCGAGGAGCGGCGCTTGGCCGCGACGCGCCTTCTCGACGGAGGTCTCTACGAGCGGACGCTCGATGCGGCCGAGACGTCGCTCTTCCTCCATCTCCTCGGGCGGGCGCTGGCCGCACGCCGGCCCGGGGCGGGGCGATGCGTCGGCCGGGACCACGGCCTTGAGCTGATCCTCGTCGCCCACAGCGGCGTTTGGAGCATCGTCACGGCGCGCGGCGTTCTCAGCCTCGAGGGCTGGCGGCCGGAGGTGCACCGGGCGGTGACGCCGGGCTGGACGGTGCCCGAGCGCAGGGCGGCGGGGGGGCTCCGCTTGTGAGCGCGGTTGCGCGCGACGTGCCGCCGGCCGAGCTTGCGTCCTACCAGTCGGTGGTGCGCCTGATCCTCGTCCACCCGCTCGTCACCGAGCGCCATCCGTTTGTCGGTGCCCTGGCCCTCGTTCGACGCTGGGCGCCGACCCTGGCCCGCGACCTCGACGAGCAACTGGGCTACCGCCTCGAGCTGTTCGAGGGGGGCGCGCGCCTGGTGCGGGTTCTGGACCAGCTTGACCCCGAGCAGGCGCCGCGGACGGTGACGGGCCGGCCGTTTGACCGCCAGCGCTATGCCTATCTTTGCCTGGCGCTTGCGGTTCTCGGCCGCTGGGAGTCCCAGATCGCGGTCAGCGACCTCGCCGACGCCCTCGCGGCCGAGGCGAGCGCGATCCCCGACCTCTCGTTCCAACCGACCCTTCTCGGCCACCGCCGGGCCCTGGTGGATGCCCTGCTCTGGCTCGCCCAGCACGGCGCCCTGCGCGAGGCCGATGGCTCGCTCAGCGCCTGGACCGCCAATCCCGACGCGGCGGACCTTCTGTACGACGTGGACCTCGGGGTGTGCGCGGCGCTCTTCCGGCCGGCCCGCGTGCTTCAACACGTGGTGGGGGTCGGAAGTCTGCTCGCCAGTGCGGAGGAAGGGGCCCTTGGGCGCGGCACGAGGCGTCGACGCGCGGCCCTTCGCGCCCGCCGCGCCCTCGTCGAACGACCGGTGGTGTACGACGCGCTCATGCCTTTGGACGTCCGCCATGCCCTGCGGACGCCCCAGCTGCGCGAGGATCTCGAACGCCTCACCGGTCTCGAGCTCGAACGGCGACGCGAGGGGTCGGCTCTGATCGACACCTCCGGTCGCTTTTCGGACGAGCGCTTCCCCGGCCAGGGCACGATCGCCCAGGTCTGCCTTCTCCTGATTGGGGCGATCGGCACCCGCCTGGACGAGGGGGAAGTCGCACGTCTCGCGGCGCCGTCACCGGCCGAGGCGGAGGCGGCGCTCGAGCGGCGCATCGACCGGGCCCTGCCGCGCGCGGGCCTTCTCGCCGAGCTCGCCCTCGACCCGGCCGCCGAGGAGGGATTGGCGGCATCGGCGTGGGAGGGCGACCGGGCAGATGCAGCCGCCGCCCCGGACGAGGAGGCGGAGGGAGCGGGCGAGGCGGAGGGCGAGCGTCCGCGCTGGCCGCTCCTCGACGATGGCTGGCTGCGCCAGGAGATGGAACGTCTGCGGCGCGAGTACGGGCGGACCTGGAACGCGATCCTGAGGGCGGACCCGGAGGGCCTGCTCGAGACGGCGATCGGGGCCATGGAGCGGATGGGCCTGGTCCTCAAGGTCGAGGGCGGGGTTCTCGTCCTTCCCCTTGCCGGTCGCTACCGCGATAGCGCCCTCGACATTCAGCCGACGCAGGCGAGACTTCTCCTGTCGCCCGACCCGCGCGGGGGGGAGCGGGTGTGAGCGAGACGGGGGAGCGCCGCTTCCGTCCCTCCCGCGCCGGTATCATCGGCCTTTGGGACTTCGTCGACGAGGAGTTCCTGTTCGCCGGCGGCTGGCTCGTTCTCCGCGGGCCGAACGGTTCGGGCAAGACCAAGGCGATGGAGCTTCTCTACCCCTTCGTCCTGGACGGGCGCACGGACCCCAGGCGCCTCAACCCCTTCGAGTCCCAGCACCGGACGATGAAGGAAAACATCCTCTACCGTGGCCAGGAGCTCGGCCAGGGCTATGCCTGGCTGGAGTTCGAGCGTGCGGACGACAGGACCGGCGAGAACGCGTGGGTGACCGTCGGTGTGGGCCTGCGCGCCCACCACCACGGCGACCAGGTGGAAACTTGGTACTTTGTCGCGGACGGCCGCGTGGGCCGCGACGTCCTTCTCATCGGCGAAGACCAGCGACCGCTCGGGCGCCGTCAGCTCGCCGAACAGCTGGGCGAGGAGCGCGTTCTTCGGCGCTCGGCGGACCATCGCCGGGCCGTGGACGCGCGCCTCTTCCGGTTGGGCGAGGAGCGCTACGAGCAGATGCTCTCGCTCCTCCTGACGCTGCGCAGGCCGCAACTCGCCAAGGATCTCGACCCGGCCGAGCTGTCGCGGGTCCTGGCCCAGGGCCTCAGACCGCTCGACGACGACCTCCTGGCCGAGGCCGCACGCTCCTTCGACGACCTGGAGGCCGTGGCGCGCGTGCTGGATGGCCTCAGGCAGGCGGATCAGGCGATGCAGTCGTTCCTGGCGATCTACGGCACCTACGTGCGCAGCCGGGCGCGGGCGGCGGCGGACGCCGTCGAGTCGCGCGCGGGAGAGCGCAGGGACCTTGTGGTGGAACTCGCACGGGCACGGCAGGCGGCGATGGCGGCGGTTGCGGCCGTCGACGCGACCGAGGCGATGACCGCCGCCGCGCAGGCTGAGACGCAGCGCCTCGAGGGGGAGCGGTCCGGCCTCATGGCCAGCCCAGCCTACCAAGAGGCTGGCCAGATCGACGACCTGGCGCGCTTCGTCCAGTTCGCAGTCCGTGTTTGGGGTGTGGAAGAGGATTTCACAGAACCGGAGCGCACGGCCCAAGAGGGGATCGCGCGCCTTGCAGCGTTCTGGAAAAGCATCGGCCTTCCGGGAAGCCTCGCGGAGCTCGGGATCCCCAACGACCGGCTGGAAGAGATGGCCTCGCGC